>NZ_BCBO01000031.1:0-131477 GCF_001320835.1 Pseudomonas sp. NBRC 111138
GGCTTAATTACGCTTTTGTGGCAGAAGGCGCTTTTTTAGCAATAAGGCGAGGGATTCGACGCATTACCGGCGGCACCCGCATCAACAGAAGTAGCGCACCTATAGAAGCGTAGATAGCCCACTCCTTCAGATCCGCCCGCACTATCCATAGCATGTGCAGCAAACCGAGCCCAAGAATCACATAGACCAGACGATGCAGCTTCTTCCAGCGACTACCCAACCGACGCTGGCTATAGCGGTTCGACGTAACGGCCAACATAAGGAGAGCAACAAACCCCAGCGCCCCCACAATGATGTAGGGCCGCTTGCTCAACTCTACGCCGAGCTGCGACCAATCCAGCCCCAGGACAAACACACAATAGGCCGCCAGGTGCAGCACAACATAAGCAAAGCACCACAGCCCCAACTGTCGTCGCACTGCTATCCACCCCGCCCAACCGCTCAACTTCTGCAGCGGCGTCATAGCAAGCGTGATCAGCAATAAAATGAGCGTCCCCAAACCCAGGCGATCAACGAGCACCTTGCCTGGATCTGGCCCCAGCGCAGAACTCCATGCTTCATACAGCCAGAGCAATGGCCACACTGCTGCGGCTACAAACACGCCGATGCGCCAGATGGGATAGCGCATCAGTAGTTCTTCCGCAGATCGAGGCCTGTATATAAAGAAGCGACCTCATCCGAATAGCCATTGAACATCTGCGTCTCGCGCACATTCGGACTAAACAGGCCGCTCGGCAGACGGCGCTCCCGCGCCTGGGTCCAGCGCGGGTGATCGACCGTAGGATTCACATTCGCATAAAACCCATACTCATCAGATGCAATACTCTGCCAGGTCGTTTTCGGCTGCTCACTGACCAGACTGATACGCACGATGGACTTCACACTCTTGAAGCCATACTTCCACGGCACCACCAAGCGCAACGGTGCACCGTTCTGGTTAGGCAACTCCCGCCCGTACATGCCCACAGCGAGGATCGCCAACGGATTCATCGCCTCATCCAGGCGCAGCCCTTCCACATAAGGCCAATCGATCAAGCCGAAACTTGAGCGTTGCCCAGGCATGCTCTTGGGATCCTGAAGGGTTTCAAAACGGATGTACTTGGCTTTGGAGGTTGGCTCGACCTGCTTGAGCAACGCCGAGATGGGAAAGCCTATCCACGGAATCACCATGGACCATGCCTCGACGCAACGCAGGCGGTAGATGCGCTCTTCCAGCGCATAGGGTTTCATGAAGTCCTCCAGGGCATAGCGCCCAGGTTTTGCGACTTCACCATCAATCACCACACTCCAGGGCTGCGTCTTGAGCGAGCCCGCATTCGTTGCCGGGTCGCCCTTGCCTGTCCCGAACTCATAGAAGTTGTTGTAGTGAGTTGCATCCTTGAATGGCGTGATGGCCTCATCTTTGACCGTCACCGACTGCCACTTCGCATTCGGAAGTTTTTCCGTAAACCAGTTGGGCGCACTGCCCGGCTCGACGTCGGCATACCGCGAAGCATCGCCGGCACTGGCCCAACGCGGCAAGCTGCTGGCGGCAACACCGGCAAGCGCACCACCGAGCAGGCTGCGGCGAGAGAGATAGAAAGATTCAGGCGTGACATCCGATTCGTGACAATCGGACGCTTTGGGTAATTTGATTAACATGGTAACTCCGCAGCGTTGGAGAACTGATGCACCAATAGACTGCGGAGTATGGGGGAAATTACATTAAGACAATGTTTTGTCCCGACGCAGACGCAACAAGTACTGAATCGGGCCAGAAGCCGCATAGGCCAGGAACGCCAGCAGCAGGATACGCGGTGGATCACTGAACACGACCGCGAACACCAGCACCACCACAAGGATGGCCACGAAAGGCACGCGCCCCTTGAGGTCAAATTCCTTGAAGCTGTTGTACTTGATGTTGCTGACCATCAGCATGCCGGCCGCTGCCACCATCAGGGCAACCAGGAACGACATCTTCGATCCCTGAATCCCGTAGTCACTGAACGCCCATACAATCCCCGCGACAACACCCGCCGCTGCCGGGCTGGCAAGGCCGATGAAGTAGCGCTTGTCGGCAGTCCCTACCTGGGTGTTGAAGCGCGCCAGGCGCAAAGCGGCACCCGCGACATAGATGAAGGCAACCATCCAGCCGACCTTGCCCATGTCACCCAATGCCCAGGCAAACGCCAGCAGTGCGGGGGCAACACCAAAGGCAACCATGTCCGACAACGAGTCGTACTCGGCGCCAAAAGCACTTTGAGTATTGGTCATACGCGCCACGCGACCATCCAGGCCGTCGAGCACCATGGCCACGAAAATTGCGATAGCAGCAAAGCCAAAGTATTTGCTGGCACTCGCCGCATCACCCGCCGCCAGCGCGCTCTGGGCACTCATGGAGTTGATGATGGAGTAGAAGCCGGCGAACAGATTCGCCGTGGTGAACAGGTTGGGCAGCAGATAGATGCCACGATGCCGGACCTTGCGGCCTTCGGCGTCATGCCCTTCTTCGACATGTTCATCAATCGGCAGCATGCTTTCGGCGTCGGAAGCCTGGTTTGGCTCTTCGGGACGTTCGCTCATGGACTTTACCTTGCAACGGTGTGAAAAAATTCGACAGATACTTGCAGCGAGTGTTCGCCTGCAAACGATGCAGCTTTATACCAGAACCAACCCCTCAAACGAAAAAACGCGGCCTAAGCCGCGTTTTCCCTTGATGCGTACGACTTAGTTCTTGGCTTTGTCGACGATCTTGTTGGCACCGATCCACGGCATCATGGAGCGCAGTTGCTCGCCGATGACTTCGATACCGTGAGCGGCGTTATTACGACGCTTGGCGGTCATCGAAGGGTAGCCGGTAGCGCCTTCGCTGATGAACATTTTGGCGTATTCGCCGTCCTGAATACGTTTCAGGGCGTTGCGCATGGCCTGACGGGACTCGGCGTTGATCACTTCCGGACCGGTCACGTACTCGCCGTACTCGGCGTTGTTGGAGATCGAGTAGTTCATGTTGGCGATACCGCCTTCGTACATGAGGTCAACGATCAGCTTGAGTTCGTGCAGGCATTCGAAGTAGGCCATTTCCGGCGCGTAGCCAGCTTCAACCAGGGTTTCGAAACCAGCTTTTACCAGCTCAACGGTACCGCCGCACAGAACGGCTTGTTCGCCGAACAGGTCGGTTTCGGTCTCGTCCTTGAACGTGGTTTCGATGATGCCGGTACGACCGCCACCCACGCCAGCAGCGTAGGACAGTGCAACGTTCTTGGCATTGCCCGACGCATCCTGGTAGATCGCGATCAGGTCAGGGATACCGCCGCCTTTGATGAACTCGGAACGCACGGTGTGGCCCGGTGCTTTCGGCGCGATCATGATCACGTCGAGGTCAGCGCGCGGCACGACCTGGTTGTAGTGAATCGCGAAGCCGTGGGAGAAGGCCAGGGTAGCGCCCTTCTTGATGTTCGGCTCGATTTCGTTCTTGTACAGCGAGGACTGGAACTCGTCCGGGGTCAGGATCATGACCAGGTCGGCAGCCGCAACAGCAGAAGCAACGTCGGTCACTTTCAGGCCATGGGCTTCAGCCTTGGCGACAGTGGCCGAGCCTTTACGCAGGCCAACGGTCACGTCAACGCCGGAATCTTTCAGGTTGCACGCTTGAGCGTGACCCTGGGAACCGTAGCCGATGATGGCGACTTTCTTGCCCTGGATGATCGACAGGTCACAATCTTTATCGTAATAAACTTTCATGAGGTTCCTCTATATATCCAGGCCGTAAGGCCATTCGCTAATTGGGTTAGATGCTGAGTACTTTGTCGCCACGGGCAATCCCGGTGACACCACTGCGTACGGTTTCCAGAATCGAGGCCGTCCCGATCGACTGGATGAAGCTGTCCAGTTTGTCGCTGGTACCGGTCAGTTGAACGGTATAAACGCTGGCGCTCACATCGACGATCTGCCCGCGATAAATATCGGTAGTGCGCTTGATCTCGGCACGCTGGGCGCCAGTGGCCTTGACCTTGACCAGCATCAGTTCGCGCTCGATGTGAGCGCTTTCCGACAGGTCGACCAGCTTGACCACTTCGATCAGCTTGTTGAGGTTCTTGGTGATCTGCTCGATCACCTCATCGTGGCCTACGGTGGTCAACGTCAGGCGCGACAGGGTCGGGTCTTCGGTCGGGGCCACGGTCAGGCTTTCGATGTTGTAGTTGCGTTGCGAAAACAGGCCGACAACACGAGACAGAGCGCCGGGTTCGTTCTCCAGAAGCAGGGAGATAATATGCCGCATGATTAAGTACGCTCCGTCTTGTTCAGCCACATGTCGCGCATAGAGCCGTCTTTGATCTGCATCGGGTAGACGTGCTCGCTGGTATCCACCTGAATATCGATGAACACCAGGCGGTCCTTCATGGCGAACGCTTCTTCCATCTTCGGCTTCAGATCTTTCAAATCAGTGATGCGAATGCCGACGTGGCCATAGGCTTCAACCAACTTGATGAAATCCGGCAACGATTCCATGTAGGAATGGGAGTGACGGCTACCGTAGCTCATGTCCTGCCATTGACGAACCATGCCGAGCACGCCGTTGTTCAAGCAGACGATCTTCACGGGAAGACCGTATTGCAGGCACGTCGACAGCTCCTGGATGTTCATCTGGATGCTGCCTTCGCCGGTGACGCAGGCAACGTCGGCATCCGGGAAGCTCAGTTTCACCCCCATGGCCGCAGGGAAACCAAAGCCCATCGTGCCGAGGCCACCGGAGTTGATCCAGCGGTTAGGCTTGTCGAACTTGTAGTACTGCGCCGCGAACATCTGGTGCTGGCCCACGTCGGAGGTCACAAAGGCGTCGCCCTTGGTCACTTCGCACAGGGTTTCGATCACGGTTTGTGGCTTGATGATGCTGCCGTCGCCCTTGTCATAAGGGAACAGGCCACGATCACCGCGCCATTCGTCGATCTGCTTCCACCAGCTGGCAACGGACTCCTTGTTCGGCGTTTCGCCGATGTCCTTGAGTGCAGCGACCATTTCGGTCAGTACACTTTCTACAGGCCCCACGATTGGCACATCGGCCTTGATGGTCTTGGAGATGGACGCCGGGTCGATGTCGATGTGGATGATCTTGGCATTCGGGCAGAATTTGCTCGCGCCGTTGATCACTCGGTCATCGAACCGCGCGCCCACGGCGAGGATCACATCGGCGTGGTGCATGGTGAGGTTGGCGGTGTAGCTGCCGTGCATGCCGAGCATGCCGACAAACTGACGGTCCGAACCCGGGAATGCGCCGAGGCCCATCAGGGTGTTGGTCACCGGCAGGTTGAGCAGCTTGGCCAGTTCGGTGAGTGGCGCGGAACCGCCGCCCAGAATCACGCCACCGCCGGAGTACAACACGGGGCGCTTGGCCGCCAGGAGCATTTCTGCCGCCTTGCGGATCTGCCCCGAGTGCCCACGGACGGCCGGACTGTAGGAACGCAGCTTGGCTTTCTTGGGAAAAACGTATTCGAATTTTTCGGCCGGGTTGGTCATGTCTTTCGGGATATCGACCACCACAGGGCCCGGGCGACCGGACTGTGCGAGGTAAAACGCCTTTTTCATGACTTCCGGGATTTCCGACGCGTGCTTGATCATGAAGCTGTGTTTCACGATCGGGCGGGAAATACCGATCATGTCGGTTTCCTGGAAAGCGTCGGTGCCGACCATGGTGCTAGGCACCTGGCCAGAGATGATCACCATCGGGATGGAGTCCATATACGCAGTCGCGATGCCGGTGATGGCATTGGTTGCGCCTGGGCCGGAGGTTACCAGTACCACGCCGGCTTTACCGGTGGCACGGGCGTAACCGTCAGCCATATGGGTCGCGGCCTGTTCGTGGCGAACCAGGATGTGGGTAACAGCCGGTTCCTTGAACAGTGCGTCGTAGACATGCAGCAGAGCACCACCTGGGTACCCGTAGATATAGTCGACGCCTTCGTCACGCAAAAAGCGGACGAGCATCTCACCGCCAGATAAAAGCTCCACGTTGTTCACCTCTAAAACGCCAGAATACCGTCCGTTAAAAAACCGACGGGTCTTAATAGGTTTACTTCTCAACAGAGCATGAGCGACGGTGGTCGCCGACTACGTCAGCACTGACTGAGCAAGTATTGGGATCGTCCCAAGTGTTGCGGGCTTTTCCCACCCAGCGCGAGGTAACGCGTTGCGGGTGTTACAGGTCGGCGCGGATGTGCGCCTCATGATCTGCTGAGCGGGCCTGCTTCTGGCAGTCCCGATACAGCGGACTTTGGATTCTTCTGTTTCACGCCCTTCAAGTCAAGCAATAATTGCGCTTTTTTCCAACTAAGCGCATGAGAACGCAGAAGAAAGGGCTTTGAGGAGGGATAAAACTCGCCTGAATGTCGTCAAGCGGTAGAAATGTGCGCAAGACTGCCGGAAAAACCGGCAGTCAGGCAATTAACGAGCGTCGGCGATCAATTGATCGAACTTTTTCAGCGCGTTACGCAAGCCGAGGCTCTCCCGCGGCCGGTCGGCGTAGACCATCTCGGCCATTTCCAGGATCCCCGACGCATTCGGCAAGGGCAGGTCCTGTTCCAGGATCTGCTTCATACGCGCGAGGAAGATCCACTGCAGCCATTGGTGGAAATCAAGAGTATCGACGGAAAAGGGTTCGACGCTGCTGAGGGCTTCAACACCGGGGGATACTTCATCCCACCAGCCCTGCACGCGCAGTTCGCGCTCGATCAGCAATAACTGCTCGGCAATCGCGGGAAAACGCGCATCCATCAGAGGCTGACCTTGGCTTTTTGCCGCGCCTGGGCGGCACCCGCTGCATCGCCCTGGGCGGCACGCGCATCCCCGATCAAGGCCCACAGGCTGGCTTGCAGGTCTGGGCGCCCATTGGCCAGGCTCAGGCCACGGCGAGCGAATTGCTCCGCCTGGGGCGCATCGCCCTGGGCCATGCGCACCTGGGCCAGGCGATAGAGCACTTGTGGCTCACGCGGCGCCACGCGCTGGGCACGTTCAAGGCTCGACGAGGCGCCATTCAAATCGCCACCCGCCTGCTGCTGCTGAGCGGTGGTGAGCAACGCCAGCACCGGGCCATCGAGTTGTTCGTCCGCCGATAACCCGCCCGCACTGGACGATGAGGGAATACCGCTCGGCGTCGAAGGCATGTTGTAGGTGCCCTGATTGACCGGCGCGGTTTGAATCGGCGTGGAGTTCACCGGCCCGGAAGTGCTCGGGCCTGGGGTCCATGGCTCGGCACTGATAGGCGCCGAGGTTGCAGCCCCACTGCCGGGCACCATCACTACGACGCCGGAATCCTGGGGAATTGCCTGGGTTGCAGCTTGGGCTGGCCGTTTGACCACGGTCTGACGGAAGCCGCCATTGGCCGAAATGCGGTCGTTATTGGAAACGGACGTGCTTGAGTCCACCACAGGGATAGAGCCGCGCTGCACGCTGGAGCAACCGCCGAGCAAAGCCAGAGCCGTAATTGCTGGAATCCACAACTTGTTCACTTGAAACCCTCTTTGCTTAATTCATCCAGCCCTTGACCCAATCCATCACCGAATCCGCGTCAGCAGGAGCACTGCCACCGCACGCAGGGCCGGGTGGTGGTTCGCTGCCGCGAATATACGGCATCTGCACCGCGCCCGGACAGTTGGCATCGGAGCCTTGGCCGGTGTGCGGATCAATCCAGGCCTGCACAATATTGTCCGGCTGCGGCATGTTGAGCGGCAACGGGTCAGCCTTGCGCATGAAACTAGTCCATACCTGCAGCGCGCCGGTGGCACCGGTGAACGGCGTCTTGCCATTGTCGTCGCGCCCCAGCCATACCACGGCCAGTACATCCTGGCCGAAACCTGCGAACCAGCTGTCGCGGGAGTCGTTACTGGTACCGGTCTTGCCCGCCAGGGTCAGGTTCGACGGCAGCACGCTGTAGACCGAACGCCCCGTACCCTCGCGCATCACGCGCTGCATGGCGTTCTGGATCAGGTAGATGGAGCCCGCGTCGAAGCGCTGCTGAATCTGGAACGGGTAACGCTTGAGCGGTTCGCCATCGGCGGTCAGCACACTGCGAATACCGCGCATCGGCGTATTGAAGCCACCATTGGCCAGGGTCTGGTACATGGTGGTCACTTCCATCGGCGTCATGGCCGCAGCGCCCAGGAGCATGGACGGGAACGCCGGGAATTCGCGTTCGACTCCCAGTCGCGCCAGAGTCTTCAGCACGTTCGGCACACCCACTTCAAGCCCCAGACGCGAGGTCGAGATGTTGTAGGAATGCGCCAATCCTTGATACAGGAACACCGTGCCATGGGAACGGCGGTCGAAGTTCTTGGGCGTCCATACCTGGCCATCCGCGCCTTTGATCGACAGCGGGTCATCGGACAGCCAACTGGTCAGCGTGTACTTGCTGGGTTTTTCCAGTGCAGTGAGATAAACCGCAGGCTTGACCAGCGAGCCAATCGGCCGCACGGCATCCAGTGCGCGGTTGAAACCGGCGAAACTGGCCTGGCGGCTGCCGATCATGGCCTGGACCTCCCCGGTTTCCGGATTGGTCACGACCATGGCGGCCTCGACTTCATCCGAGCCCTTACGGCCAGTCAGGCGCTTGAAGGTGTCGTTGACCGACGCTTCGGCCTTCATCTGCAGGATGGGGTCGAAGCTGGTGAAGATCCGCAGCCCCTCTTCGGTCAAGTCTTCGTCGCGGTAGTCTTCGCGCAGTTGGCGCTTGACCAGGTCGATAAAGCCCGGGAACGAGCTATCCGCCAGCTTGCCGCGGGTTGTCACACCCAGTGGCATTTTTTTCGCAGCGGCCACTTGTTCAGCGGTGGCCACACCCTGCTGCTCCAGTACATCGAGCACCAGGTTGCGACGTTCAAGCGCACGCTCCGGGTTGCGGCGCGGGTTGTAATAGGACGGCCCCTTGACCATCCCCACCAGCAACGCAACCTGATGCAATTTCAATTCGGACAACGGCTGCCCGAAGAAGAACTGGCTGGCCAGGCCAAAACCGTGCACGGCGCGCTGGCCATCCTGACCGACGAATACCTCGTTGAGGTAAGCCTCGAGGATTTCCTGCTTGCTGTAATGCAGCTCCAGCAACATCGCCATCATGGCTTCGGTGAGTTTACGGGTCAGGCTGCGTTCGTTGGTCAGGTAGAAGTTCTTGACCAGTTGCTGGGTCAGCGTACTGCCGCCCTGGGTCATCTTGCCGCCGGACGTGTTGACCCAGATAGCACGGGCGATCGACTTCGGCGACACACCCCAGTGGCTATAGAAATCGCGGTCTTCGACAGCGACCAGGGTTTCGAGCAGATACGGCGGTACCTGATCGAGCTTGATCAGGATGCGATCTTCAAGATTTTTCGGGTAAATACCGCCGATCAGCAACGGTTCAAGACGCACCACCGGCAGCTTGGAGCCATTGAGCGACGACAGCTCAGCCACATAGTCGCCAGAGAAACGCACGCGCACCGGCTGGGCTTTTTCCAGGCCTTCGTAGAACTGGAAGCCACGGGTGTTCAGGTCGACGGTATTACCGCTGACCGCCGCAGCGCCAGGGCCATTGCTCACGGGTTCGCGGCGGTAGCCCAGCGCATCGAGCTCGGTAAGGAAGTCATCCTTGCTCAGCTTCTGGCCGGAGAACAGCTCCAGCGGGCGTGCATACACCTTGGCCGGAATCGTCCAGCGCTTGCCGGAGAATTTTTCCTGCACCACGGCATCGAGGTACACCGCAAGGCCGGCGACCGCCACAAGGCCCACCAGGCCAAGCTTGATCACCCAGCCCAGCCAAGGGCGCGGGCCGCGGGAAGGAGGTTTTTTACGGGAACGGGGAGATCGGGTTCGAGTCATGGCGGCGGATTATACGCACTTTATTGATGATCAACATGAGCCGGACAGCGGTTTGCACGACTGGCATCAGCAGCCATAATGCCCCCCATGATTTTCCCCCGACTTTGAAGGATCGCCCGTGAGCCAGACCCTGATCGCTGCCCTGCAAAACCCGGCCTTGTACCCTCATCCGGTTGACGCGTTTCAAGTCATCGAGACCCATATTTCCTGGGTAATACTGACGGGCCCCTATGCATATAAGCTGAAGAAACCGATGAACTTCGGCTTCCTGGACTTCACCAATCTGGACGACCGCGGGCATTTCTGCCACGAGGAACTGCGCCTCAACCAGCGCCTGACCGAAGATTTGTATCTTGAAGTGTTGCCGATTACCGGCACTGCCGAGGCGCCGCAACTGGGTGGCGATGGCCCGGCCATCGAGTACGCGCTGAAAATGCGCCAGTTCCCGCAAAGCCAGATGCTCAGCACCCTGCAAGCCAACGGCGAACTGACCAGCGCGCACATCGATGAGATGGCCAAGCAGATTGCGCAATTCCACCTCAGCGCCCCCAAAGTCCCGCAAGATCACCCCGCCGGCACGCCGGAAGAGGTGATGGCTCCGGTACGCCAGAACTTTGACCAGATCCGCCCGTTCCTCAGCGACAAGGCCGACCTGACTCAGCTGGAGGCTCTGCAAGCCTGGGCTGAAAGCAGCTTCGAACGCCTCAAGCCTTTGCTTGCGCAGCGCAAGCTCGATGGCTATACCCGCGAATGCCACGGCGACATTCACCTGGGCAACGCCACGCTGATTGATGGCCGCGTGGTGATCTTCGACTGCATCGAGTTCAACGAGCCTTTCCGCTTTACCGACGTGTACGCCGACACCGCTTTTTTGGCGATGGACCTGGAAGATCGTGGCCTGAAATGCCTGGCACGGCGCTTCATAAGTCAGTATCTGGAATTGACCGGCGACTACCAGGGCCTGGAGCTCCTGAACTTCTATAAAGCCTACCGTGCATTGGTGCGCGCCAAGGTCGCGCTGTTCAGCATGCCGAGCGAAGCCAACCCGGTGCAACGCGCTACCACCCTGCGCCAGTACCGCAACTACGCCAACCTGGCGGAAAACTACAGCACTATCCCTTCGCGCTTCCTGGCAATCACCCATGGCGTTTCAGCCGTGGGCAAGAGCCACGTGGCCATGCGCCTGGTCGAAGCCCTGGGCGCGGTACGCCTGCGTTCGGATGTAGAGCGCAAGCGCCTGTTTGGCGAACAACAGGTAGAGAACACCCTGCAGGCCGGTATCTACAATCAGGACGCCAGCGCTGCCACCTACGCACGCCTGAACGAGATTGCCGACACCGTGCTGCGCGCCGGCTACCCGGTGGTGCTGGATGCCACTTTCCTGAAACGCGCACAGCGTGAGGCCGCCGCTCAGGTTGCCGAAGCCACTGGGGCGCCGTTCCTGATCCTCGACTGCAACGCCCCGCAAGCCGTTATCACCAGTTGGCTGGCACAACGCCAGGCGGATAAAAACGATCCGTCTGACGCCACACTGGCCGTTATCGAAGAACAACAAGCCAGTCGTGACCCGCTGACGGCCGAGGAGCTGCTGCTCAGCAAGCGTGTGGAGACCAATGAAAGCGGGACGCTCGACGCGTTGGTCGGGCATATCCGTCAACACCTGCCGGGCCTGTAAGAAATATTTCTTGGTCGCGTCGTCGTCTTCGGCGCGCGACCCAGCGATAGTGGCACTATAATGGCTCTATAACGCCAACCAGAGTCGCGATCATGAGTCAGCCAAAGCTTCTTGATACCCCGCTCTACGCCTTCCTGCACAAGGACGACATCCGCGGCTTCAACCAGGAGCGCCCTGAAAATGGCCCCATCGACATGCGCGGTGGCGACTTTCGAGGGCTGGACCTGCGCGACCTGAACGCCACCGGTATTGACTTCACCGACGCCTATTTTCGCTCTGCCGACCTGCGCGGCCTGGACTTGCGTGGCTGCTCACTGGAAGGCGCCAGCCTGGCCCATGCGCAGATTTCGGGTGCTTATTTCCCGCCCGAACTCACGGCTGACGAAATACTCATGTCGGTCAATTTCGGCACTCGCCTGCGCTACCGCACCAAGTAACCCCACACACCGAGTACCGGCCAGCCCCCCTGCCTGCCGGGCACTTTGCGCCTGCCTGCGAGCAAGCGCCGTCGCGCCATCCTTATAAGCTTTTCAGCCCTTTCTGACCAAAGAACCACGCTTTTCCTACTGAGCGCTACACTCATTTTCAGGCTGCCTGGTCACGACACCCACCGCACCATTCGGCCAACGCAAGGAGGCTTGATGAACGATGAGCTGCAACACCTGAAAAACCTTGGCAAGACGTCAGCGCAGTGGCTGCATGCGGTGGGCATCCACAGCGCGTCCGACTTGCGCCGGCTAGGGGCGGTCGATGCCTACCGAGCCGTGCGCACGCGCGGGTTTCGAGCTTCGAAGGTTCTGCTGTATGCCATTGAAGGGGCATTGATGGATGTGCACTGGAACGACATACCCACGGAGCGCAAGGAGGCCTTGAACCGTCAGTTGGAAGCGATTTCAGTACATCAGAAGAACTAGAGCGGCACTCAAACCCAGTGTTGATGGGCATTGCAAACGAGCGTTTGAGAAAACTGGATGAAGCAGAAAAACAAATGTTGACTCTCAAATGAGAATCGTTATGATTATCACAACTGGTCGCGAGATCAGCCGATAACTGAAAGACCATTGGTTCGGACTCTCAGATTATCTCCTCATCAGGCTAATCACGGTTATTTGACCCGGCTCTTGCCGGGTCTTTTTTTGCCCGCGAATTAACCGGCCTTAACGCGCAATGATCAACGGATGCCCGCGCTCCGGATGCGGCTGTACCAACACATCCAGACCGAATACAGCCTTCAGTGGCTCTGGTTGCAGGACTTTAGAGGGCGTATCCAACGCGTGGGGGCGGCCGTTTTCCAGCAACAGGATCCGGTCGCAGTAGCGCGCCGCCAGGTTCAAATCATGCAGGATGACCAGCACCGCAGCGCCTCTGTCGGCAAAATGTCGGATAGCTTGCAAGGTTGTGTGTTGGTGCAGAGGGTCGAGCATTGATGTGGGCTCATCCAGCAGCAACGTCTGCCCTGCCTCACCCGGCCATAACTGCGCCAATACCCGTGCCAGGTGCACACGCTGCCGCTCGCCACCCGACAAATCCAGGTAACTGCGGCCACTCAGATGGCCTACATCAGCAGCCTGCAGCGCGGCGTTGATGATTTCGTCGTCGCGCACTCGCCCGGTCTGATGAGGCAAGCGGCCCATGCCCACCACCTCTTCGACACGAAAGGCAAAGTCCAGGGTGGAGGATTGTGGCAGCACCGCCAGGCGCTGAGCACGTTGCACACCTGTCATGTGCTTGAGCGCCTGCTGATCCAGCCACACCTTGCCCTGATCCGGCTGCAGCTCCCCGCACAGCGCCCCAAGCAAGGTACTTTTACCGGCGCCATTGGGGCCCAGCACGCCCAGCACTTCGCCCGGCAATAGGTCCAAGGTGACATCGGCCAGCACGGTCTTACCACCGCGCCGGATCTGCAACGCTTCTACCCGCAACATCAGGCGCGCCCTCGTAATAATAAATAGAGGAAAAACGGCGCACCGATAAACGCAGTGACAATACCGATCGGCAGCTCCGCCGGCGCCAACGCCAGACGCGCCACCAAATCAGCAAACAACAGCAGGCTCGCACCCGCCAGCACTGAAGCCGGCAACAATACCCGATGGTCCGGGCCCGCCAGCAGCCGCACCAGATGTGGCACCACCAACCCGACAAAACCAATCATGCCCGCCGCTGCTACTGCGGCGCCAACGCCCAGGGCCGTGCAGAACACCAACTCGCGCTTGAGCCCCTCGACATCAATACCCAGATGGTTGGCCTCGGACTCACCCAGCAACAACGCGTTCAGCGCCTTGGCCCGGCGCGGTAACCACAGCGCCACCCCTGCACTCACCAGCAGCAAGGGCCACAACCTTGAATAACTTGCGCCATTGAGGCTGCCCAGGTTCCAGAACGTGAGGGTGCGCAAGGTGGCATCGTCCGCCAGATAGGTAAACAGGCCTACGGTGGAACTGGCCAGGGCCGTCAGCGCGATACCGGCAAGCAACATCGTCGCGACATTGGTCTGGCCATTGCGACGCCCCAGGCGATAGACCAGTGCCGTGACGCCCAGGCCACCGAGGAAGGCGCACAGCGACAACAGGTACGGCCCGAAAGCATCCGGCAGCCCGCCAAATAGCGAGCCACCGACAATCGCCACCGCCGCTCCCAGCGCGGCACCGCTGGATACCCCTACCAAGCCAGGGTCGGCCAGCGGGTTGCGGAACAACCCCTGCATCGCCACGCCCGACAACGCCAGCACACCGCCGACCGCCATCCCCAACAGGGTTCGCGGCAGGCGAATCTGCCCCAGGATCAACTCGGCCTGCTCCAACCCCTGGGCCTCAATCGGTAAGCCCATCAGCCTTAACGCAGCCCTGAGGGTGTCCACTAACGGCAGGCTGACCGGCCCCAGTGCCAATGAGAGCCAGATCGCCAATACATACAGCAGCGACAGCCCGATAAACAGCGTTTTTGGCTTAACCAGAGTGGTCATGGAGCAGGCTTAGGCTGGGACGGATAAAAACCGGCAGACAGTTTCTCCAGGCTTTGCGGCAATCGGGGCCCAAGGCCGCCTACCAGCAAGGTCGGATCCAGTTCGAAGACACGGCCACTCTTGGCTGCCGGCGTAGAGGCAAGGATCGGATTTTCCTTGAACAAGGCTGCGCGCGCCGCGTCACCGGTCAAGGCGCGATCGGCAAATACCAGCACCTCAGGGCTCAACCCTGCCAGCGATTCGACGGAAAACGGCTTGTATCCCACATGCGTGGCGAGATTACGCCCCCCAGCCTGCTGCAACATCCAATCAGCGGCGGTGTCCTTGCCCGCGATCAGCGGCTTGCCACCGGCATGGCCGAGCAGCAACAGCACGCCTGGAGCCTTTTGCGTGGCCTGGGCCTTGGCCACCCAATTTTTTTGCTGTACCAACGCATGCTCATACCCGGCAAACAAGGCATTAGCCTGGGCCTCACTGCCGAGCAGTTTCCCCAAGTGTGCAAGGTTGCCTTTGAGCGTGGGCAAATCCGGCTGGGCCGAGAACATCTCCACCTGCACCCCGGCACTGCGAATCTGCGCCAGCACCGGCGGTGGCCCCATTTCCTCCGTGCCCACAAGGATTTGCGGGCGCAGGCTGAGAATGCCTTCGGCCGACAACTGCCGCTGGTAACCAATGCTCGGCAAGGCCTTGAGCGAGGCGGGATGCTGAGTGGTGGTATCCACCCCGACCAACTTCGCTTCACCGCCCATGGCCACCACCCATTCCGATAGCGCCCCGCCGGCACTGACCCAGCGTTGCGGCAGTTCAGAGGCGTGCGCCCCAGTGTTGATCAGCAGTGAGGCAACAAGCGCAATAGCGCTGGTACTCAGGCGCATAACAGGGTTTCCTTCCTAGGGCAGGGCCACTCAAGCACTCATTGATGTGACAGATAACCCCTGCCAGGCATCGTATTGAGCACCCAGTCAGCTGACGGGCGAAGCGGGCATTTGATAATTGTTTGCATTTGAACGTCAAGGCACTTAAGGATTGAAATGAAGCTTCTCTGCACCTCAGGCGACCTCGCCCCCAACAGCAGCCGCGGTTTTGATATCGATGGCCACAGGCTGTTGGCGGTGCGTCGGGACGGCATTGCGTACTTCTATCTCAACCGCTGCCCTCATCGCGGCATCCCGCTGGAATGGCAACCTGATCGCTTCCTCGACGACAGCGCCAGCCTGATCCAATGCGCCACCCATGGCGCATTGTTCCTGATTGAAAGCGGCGAGTGCATCGCCGGGCCCTGCGCAGGCCAACACCTCACGGCCCTGCCCGGCCGTGAAGACGAACAGGGATTGTGGGTCGATCTCTAGTCGCCCAGCAGCACCTTCAACCGACGCTCGACGTAAATCTCCTGCGGCGTGACCCGTACGCCGTAGGCGAGCACCTCCACACCTGCAGCCTTGGCCTCACGTAGCGCCGCCGCATAACCGGCGTCGATTTCCACAGCCGGGCGGACCGCGTCGATCCCCGACAGGTTCACGCAATACAACTGCACCGCCCGTATACCGTCGCGAGCCAGATGAGCCAGCTCACGCAAGTGCTTGGCACCGCGCTGCGTCACCGCATCGGGGAAAGCCGCCACTGAGCTGCCATCAAAGCCCAGGGTGACGCTTTTGACCTCGACAAACGCAGCGCCTTGGGGGTAATCCAGGCGAAAGTCGATGCGGCTTTTCTCCTGGCCATAAGGCACCTCACGCTTCAACGCGGTAAAGCCGTTGAGTTCAGTGATCACACCGGCCAGCAGGGCTTCTTCCACCAATTGATTGGCACGCGCGGTGTTGACGCACGCCAGCCGGCCCTGGGGCGTTTCGGCAATTTCCCACGTGCCCGGCAGCTTGCGCTTGGGGTCAGTGGAACGGCTGAACCAGACCTGGCCACCTTCGACCATGCAGTTGAGCATCGAACCGGTGTTAGGGCAGTGAATGGTGAGCAACTCGCCGGTAACGGTTTCGATATCGGTGAGAAAGCGCTTGTAGCGGCGGATCAGCCGCCCTTCTTCAAGAGGAGGATTAAAACGCATCAGCCTTGCCAACTCCGCAAACCACGGGCAATCCGCTCCACCGCTTCTTGCAGCCGATCAAGGTTTTGCGTGTAGGCAAAACGCACATGGTGCCCCGCCTGGTAGCGACCGAAATCCAACCCGGGCGTAAAGGCCACATGTTCGGTTTCGAGGAAATGCCGGCAAAACGCGAAGGCATCGCCGCCGAACGCGCTGATATCGGCATACAGATAAAAAGCACCTTCGGGCTCCACGGCGATACCGAACCCCAGCTCACGCAGGGCCGGCAGCAGGAAGTCACGGCGGCGACCAAATTCGGCACGGCGCTGCTCCAGAATCTCCAGGGTTTGCGGGGTGAAACAGGCCAAGGCGGCATGCTGGGCCATGCTTGGCGCACTGATGTAGAGGTTCTGCGCCAATTTCTCCAGTTCACCCACCGCTTCAGGGGGGGCCACCAGCCAACCGAGGCGCCAGCCGGTCATGCCGAAATACTTCGAAAAACTATTCAGGACAAAGGCGTCATCATCGACTTCCAGCACGCTGGCGGCGTCGGTGCCGTAGGTGAGTCCGTGATAAATCTCGTCGACCACCAGGTGACCGTTGCGCGCCTTGATGGCGCCCGACAGCCCAGCCAACTCGTCCCGGGTGAGGATCGTGCCGGTGGGGTTGGCGGGCGATGCCACCAATGCACCGACACTGTCCTGGTCCCAATGCCTGGCCACCAGATCGGCGGTCAACTGGTAGCGTACGTCTGGGCCGACCGGCACCAACTGCGCCGCGCCTTCCACAAGGCGCAGGAAGTGCCGGTTGCAGGGGTAGCCTGGGTCCGCCAGCAGCCAATGCTTACCCGGATCCACCAGCAAACTGCTGGCCAGCAATAACGCGCCGGAGCCACCGGGGGTGACCAGAATGCGCTGCGGGTCGATGCTCAATCCGTAGCGTTGCTGGTAGAAACCACTGATGGCCTCGCGCAACTCGGGCAAGCCGCGGGCGGCGGTGTAGCGCGTTTTACCGTTTGCCAACGCCGCTTGGCCGGCCTGTATGATCGGCTCGGCGGTGGTGAAGTCCGGCTCGCCGATTTCCAGGTGGATCACGTCGTGACCGGCTGCCTGCAGCTCATTGGCACGCGCCAGTAACGCCATGACATGAAAAGGTTCGATGGCGCGACTACGCGCACTGTAGGGCTGAGCCATTAGCCTTCCTTAGACGGTGAGGACAAAATCTGGATTCTACCGAACCCTCACGGTAAAACATGCTCTATTGCCTGATTGGGGCTGCAAGTGCACCCTGCGCGCGCTCGTAAAACAGCTAAAATCAACATTCGAGGCGATACATACCCAGTCATGGCGGGCTGCTGCGGTTTGCAACCCCTTTGCCTTGGGCCTCGACAACCGGGAGTAGCGCACCCTGAATCTATCTGGTAAGTTCGCCCGCTTGCAGCCGCAGGGCCGGCAGGTGTCGGTGACGTTGCAATCCTGCGCAATGGATTAGAAGAGTGAGAGGCGGTCTATTCATGTCCACCCAAGCAAAGCAACAGCAGACTCAAGGCCTCGGCGGCTTCGAACCCTATGTCGAAAAAAAGGGCGAGGAGTACATGGGCGAGCCCATGCGCGAGCACTTCACCAAGATCCTCAACAAGTGGAAACAGGACTTGATGCAGGAAGTCGACCGTACGGTTGACCATATGAAGGATGAAGCGGCCAACTTCCCTGACCCGGCCGATCGCGCCAGCCAGGAAGAAGAGTTCGCCCTCGAACTGCGCGCCCGCGATCGCGAGCGCAAGTTGATCAAGAAGATCGACAAGACCCTGCAACTGATCAAAGACGAAGAATACGGCTGGTGTGAATCCTGCGGCGTCGAAATCGGTATTCGCCGACTGGAAGCCCGTCCAACCGCGGACCTGTGCGTAGACTGCAAGACCTTGGCTGAAATCAAGGAAAAACAGGTCGGCAAGTAACTTTGCCGAGCTGAACGAATGGAGCGTGCGAACGCTCCATTTTTGTTTCTGGCGTTTACCGGTTATGCAGTAGTATCCGGGCCATGACAGCCTCTACCTATATTGGGCGTTTCGCCCCCACACCCAGCGGCCATTTGCACTTCGGTTCCCTGGTTGCCGCCCTCGCCTCCTACCTCGATGCACGCGCCCACCACGGCCGTTGGTTGATGCGCATGGAAGACCTTGACCCTCCCCGTGAAGAGCCCGGCGCTCAGGCGGCGATCCTGCATGCGCTGGAAAGCTATGGCTTTGAATGGGATGGCGAACTGGTTCGCCAGAGCGAGCGGCATGATGCCTACGCTAAAGTGCTCAACGACCTGTTCAACCACGGCCTGGCCTACGCCTGCACCTGCTCGCGCAAGCAATTGGAGCCCTACAACGGGATTTACCCAGGCTTGTGCCGCAATGCCGGCCACGAACAGCAGGATGCCGCGATCCGCCTGCGCGTGCCCGAGTTGGAATATCACTTTGTCGACCGCGTCCAGGGCGAGTTCCGGCAACATCTGGGGCGCGGTGCCGGCGACTTCATCATTCGTCGGCGCGATGGCCTCTACGCCTACCAACTGGCGGTGGTGCTCGACGACGCCTGGCAAGGTGTAACCGATATCGTACGCGGCGCCGACCTGCTCGACTCCACGCCGCGCCAGCTTTACTTGCAAGAACTGCTCGGCCTGCGCCAACCCCGTTACTTGCACGTGCCGCTGATCGTGCAGCCAGACGGCAACAAGCTGGGCAAGTCCTACCGCTCTCCACCGTTGACAGCCGACCAGGCCACGCCTTTGCTGCTCAGAGCGCTGCGTGCCCTTGGCCAACAGCCCGACGCGCAGTTGCAGTACGCCAGCCCACGAGAACTGCTGGATTGGGGCATTGCACACTGGGACGCCACCCGCATCCCGCGCACACTGACCCTGGCCGAAGCGCAATTGAGTTGAAGGCGCTTGCAGGTTGCCCATCATCCGTTAACATCGCGGCAGATTTTTAATCAGAGGCCAACATGTACATCTATCGTTTGGTCCTGCTGCTGGTCGTCGGGATCTACCTGTTCTCCCCCGCCATCATGGATTGGTGGATCGACGCCACGGGCGCCTGGTATCGCCCTTATCTGCTATGGCTGATCCTGATCGTCGTGACCTTCATCCTGCAGAGCCAAAAAGATGCCGATGAGCTTTAGTCTCGCCCAGATGCTGCTGATCAGCGCCGCCTACCTGGCTGCGTTATTCGGCGTGGCCTGGATCAGTGAGCGCGGAATGATTCCGCGGGCGATCATTCGCCATCCGTTGACCTACACCTTGTCCCTGGGCGTCTACGCCAGTGCCTGGGCGTTCTACGGCACGGTGGGGCTGGCCTATCAGTACGGCTACGGCTTTCTCTCCAGTTACCTGGGGGTGTCCGGCGCGTTCCTGTTGGCGCCGGTGCTACTGTATCCGATCCTGAAAATCACCCGGACTTACCAGCTGTCCTCCCTGGCAGACCTGTTCGCCTTTCGCTTTCGCAGCACCTGGGCCGGCGCGCTGACCACGATCTTCATGTTGATCGGCGTGCTGCCGTTGCTGGCCCTGCAGATCCAGGCGGTGGCTGACTCCATCAGCATCCTGACCCGCGAGCCCGTGCAACATCGGGTTGCCCTGGCGTTCTGCGCGCTGATCACCTTGTTCACCATCTTCTTTGGCTCTCGCCATATCGCCACCCGCGAGAAACACCAGGGCCTGGTGTTTGCGATTGCCTTTGAGTCGGTCATCAAGCTGATCGCCATCGGCGGTGTCGGTCTTTATGCGCTCTACGGCGTGTTCGACGGCCCCCAACAGCTGGAGCTGTGGCTGCTGCAAAACCAGACCGCCCTCGCCGCCTTGCATACGCCCTTGCAGGAAGGCCCATGGCGTACGCTGCTGCTGGTGTTCTTCGCCTCGGCGATCGTGATGCCGCACATGTACCACATGACCTTCACCGAGAACCTCAACCCGCGCTCGTTGGTCAGCGCCAGCTGGGGCTTGCCGCTGTTCCTGTTGCTGATGAGCCTGGCGGTGCCGCTGATCCTGTGGGCCGGCCTGAAACTGGGGGCCACCACCAACCCTGAGTATTTCACCCTGGGCATCGGTATTGCCGCCAACAGCCCGGCTCTGGCGCTGCTGGCCTATGTCGGGGGGTTGTCGGCCGCCAGCGGGTTGATCATCGTCACCACCCTGGCACTCTCGGGCATGGCGCTCAATCACTTGGTACTGCCGCTGTACCAGCCGCCGGCCGAGGGCAATATCTACCGTTGGTTGAAATGGACCCGACGCGCGCTGATCGTCGCGATCATCATGGCCGGCTACGCGTTTTATCTGCTGCTGGGCGCCGGGCAAGACCTGGCCAACCTCGGCATCGTCGCGTTTGTCGCCACGTTGCAATTTCTGCCGGGCGTGTTGTCGGTGCTGTACTGGCCGACCGCCAATCGCCGTGGCTTCATTGCAGGGCTGCTGGCCGGGATCCTGGTGTGGACCGTGACCATGCTGCTACCGCTGGTCGGCAACTTGCAGGGCTTCTATATCCCCTTGCTGAACATGATTTACGTGCTGGACGACACCAGTTGGCACATGGCTGCAATCGCCTCGCTGGCCGCCAACGTACTGATGTTCACCCTGATCTCGCTGTTCACCAACGCCAGCGCCGAAGAAACCAGCGCCGCCGAAGCCTGCGCGGTGGATAACGTGCGCCGCCCGCAACGCCGCGAACTGCATGCGGCCTCGCCCCAAGAGTTCGCCACACAACTGGCCAAGCCCCTGGGTGCCAAGGCCGCACAAAAGGAAGTCGAACAGGCGCTGCGCGACCTCTACCTGCCATTTGACGAGCGCCGCCCCTATGCCCTGCGCCGCCTGCGTGACCGTATCGAAGCCAACCTGTCCGGGTTGATGGGGCCGAGCGTGTCCCAGGACATGGTGGAAACCTTCTTGCCCTACAAGGCCGGTGGCGAAAACTACGTCACCGAAGACATCCACTTCATCGAAAGCCGGCTGGAGGATTACCACTCGCGCCTCACGGGCCTGGCGGCCGAACTCGATGCCCTGCGCCGTTACCACCGCCAGACTCTGCAGGAACTGCCGATGGGCGTGTGTTCCCTGGCCAAGGACCAGGAAATCCTGATGTGGAACAAGGCCATGGAAGAACTCACCGGCATCGCCGCCCAGCGGGTGGTGGGTTCGCGCCTCAATACCCTGGGCGATCCCTGGAAAGAGCTGCTGCAGGGTTTCATCAACCTGCCAGACGAGCACTTGCACAAACAGCACTTGGCCCTCGACGGCCAGACCCGCTGGCTCAACTTGCACAAAGCGGCCATCGACGAACCTCTGGCGCCGGGTAACAGCGGCCTGGTGCTGCTGGTAGAAGATTTGACCGATACACAGATGCTCGAAGACAAGCTGGTGCACTCCGAACGCCTGGCCAGCATTGGGCGCCTGGCGGCCGGCGTTGCTCATGAAATCGGTAACCCGATCACCGGTATCGCCTGCCTGGCGCAAAACCTGCGGGAAGAGCGTGAAGAAGACGGGGAAATCACCGAAATCAGCGGGCAAATCCTTGAACAGACCAAGCGGGTTTCACGCATCGTCCAGTCGTTGATGAGCTTTGCCCACTCCGGCGCCCATCAGAATCAGGACGAAGCGGTGTGCCTGGCCGAAGTGGCCCAGGATGCCATTGGGCTGTTGGCCTTGAACCGGCGCAATTTCGAAGTACAGTTCTTTAACCTGTGCGATCCGGAGCATTGGGTCGATGGCGACTCACAACGCCTGGCCCAGGTGCTGATCAACCTGCTGTCCAACGCCCGCGACGCGTCGCCGGCCGGCAGTGCTGTACGCGTCAAGAGCGAGGCTTTCGAGCACACGGTCGACCTGATCGTGGAAGACGAAGGCAGCGGCATTCCACAGAACATCATGGACCGATTGTTCGAACCCTTCTTCACCACCAAGGACCCCGGTGAAGGTACCGGTCTGGGCCTTGCACTGGTCTATTCCATCGTTGAAGAGCATTATGGACAAATCACCATCGACAGCCCGGCTGACACACAAAGCCAACGCGGCACCCGTATCCGGGTGACCTTGCCGCGTCATGTCGAAGCGACGTCCGCTGTGAACTGAGACCGTCGAGAGAATTGAATCAATGCCGCACATTTTGATCGTCGAAGACGAAACCATTATCCGCTCTGCCTTGCGTCGCCTGCTTGAACGTAATCAGTACCAGGTCAGCGAAGCCGGCTCGGTGCAGGAAGCCCAAGAGCGATTCAGCATTCCCACGTTCGACCTGATTGTCAGTGACCTGCGCCTGCCAGGCGCCCCGGGCACCGAGCTGATCAAGCTGGGCCAGGGCACCCCGGTGCTGATCATGACCAGCTACGCCAGCCTGCGCTCGGCGGTGGACTCGATGAAGATGGGCGCGGTGGATTACATCGCCAAGCCCTTCGATCACGACGAAATGCTCCAGGCCGTGGCCCGCATCCTGCGTGACCGTGTGTCGGCCAGCATTGCGCCTGCCGAGCCACGCCCCACCGGCAAGACCAGCGGCGCCGAAAAACCAGGCGCCAACAACAGCAATGGCGAGATCGGCATCATCGGCTCCTGCCCTCCGATGCAGGACTTGTACAGCAAGATCCGCAAGGTGGCGCCAACCGACTCCAATGTATTGATCCAGGGCGAGTCGGGCACCGGCAAAGAGCTGGTGGCCCGCGCCCTGCACAACCTGTCCAAGCGCGCCAAGGCGCCGATGATCTCGGTGAACTGCGCGGCGATCCCCGAATCCCTGATCGAGTCCGAGCTGTTCGGCCACGAGAAAGGTGCGTTCACTGGCGCCAGCGCCGGGCGTGCGGGCCTGGTGGAGGCCGCGGACGGCGGCACCTTGTTCCTTGATGAAATTGGCGAGCTGCCCCTGGAAGCCCAAGCGCGTTTGCTGCGCGTGCTGCAGGAAGGCGAAATTCGTCGCGTGGGTTCGGTGCAATCGCAGAAGGTCGATGTTCGATTGATCGCGGCGACACACCGAGACCTGAAGAGCCTGGCCAAGATCGGCCAGTTCCGTGAGGACTTGTATTACCGCCTGCATGTCATCGCGCTCAAATTGCCGGCCCTGCGCGAGCGCGGCGCCGACGTCAACGAAATCGCCAACGCGTTCCTGTTGCGTCAAGGCGCACGCATTGACCGCACCGACCTGAAGTTTGCCGCGGACGCCGAGCAGGCGATCCGTCACTACTCGTGGCCAGGGAACGTGCGTGAGCTGGAGAACGCCGTCGAGCGCGCCGTGATTCTGTCGGAGAGCCCGGAGATTTCTGCCGAGTTGCTGGGCATCGACATCGAGCTCAGCGACCTGGATGACGACGACTTCATCGGCCTGGCCCCGCAGCAGGGCGGCGGTAGCAATACCAGCCATGAGCCGACGGAAGATTTGTCACTGGAAGACTACTTCCAGCACTTCGTGCTCGAGCATCAGGACCATATGACCGAGACCGAACTGGCCCGCAAACTGGGTGTAAGTCGCAAGTGTTTGTGGGAACGGCGTCAGCGCCTGGGCATTCCACGGCGCAAGACCGGGGTGGCCAGCGAAAGCTGAGAGCGCAGCCCCACAGGTAACACCTGCTGATGTGAAAAAACTGTTACCGCTGAATTTTCACGTAACAAAAGCCGGGGCTTACGGTAACGAAGCCCCGGCTTTTTTTTGGCCCTCAATCTGGCGAAACCAGCCCAAACCCCCGGTTTTGCTGGACGGCGCAAAAGTTGGCACGCACCCTGCTATATGCTTAGTACAAAAACAATAACAAGCTTTGTACAAGACAATAAAAATAAGACGAATCGACTCACGCATAACAAAAACAACACGGCGGAGGCGCAGCTAACTGATTCTTTTGGAGAGGCGTTGCATTTGGGGCTTGCCCCGCAACCAGGCCGAGAACAACAAAAACTGCCCTAAGGCAGAGCCTGAACTGGTTGGATCGTAGATCAGCAACACAGCGACCAAAGCAATCCGTTTGCTCTTGGCTCCCGATTGGGAGTGTCATGAAGGAAGCTTCGTGGCGAGGGCGATCAACAAAAACAAGAAGCCCGACATCAATAATAAAAATAGAGCACGCAACTACTTCTGGGGGAGCTTCGGCTCCCCTTGTAGTTTCCGGGATTTGACCTTCAAACGCTTATGGCGCAATGCCTTTAGCTTGTTCCTACACCATCCCCTGACTAAATGCTAGAATCCCCGCCCATCATGCGGTCATTCTTCGTTATGGCCGAACATTCCTTCAAACAGTGCATCCCATGCTGAAGAAGTTGTTCCAGTCATTCCGTTCTCCCTTGCGTCGAACGCAACACAAACGCAGCACGCCTGAAGTGCTCAATAGCAGCCAGCATTCGCTGCAGCGCGCTCAATTCAGCCGTTATGCAGTGAACATCGTCGAACGTTTGCAGAACGCCGGCTACCAGGCCTACCTGGTGGGTGGTTGCGTACGCGACATGCTGCTCAACATCACGCCCAAGGATTTCGACGTCGCCACCAGCGCCACGCCTGAACAAGTGCGCGCCGAGTTTCGTAATGCACGAATCATCGGCCGGCGCTTCAAGCTGGTGCATATCCACTTTGGTCGCGAAATCATCGAGGTCGCAACGTTCCGCGCCGGTCACCCGCAAAACGATGAAGAGGAGGACACTAACCAGTCTTCCCGCAACGAGAGCGGGCGCATCCTGCGCGATAACGTGTATGGCACCCTGGAAGAGGACGCGCAACGTCGCGACTTCACCATCAACGCCTTGTATTACGACCCGGTCAGCGAGCGCATCCTCGATTACGCCAACGGCGTACACGACATTCGCAACAACCTGATCCGGCTGATCGGCGATCCTACGCAGCGCTACCAGGAAGACCCGGTGCGCATGCTGCGTGCCGTGCGATTCGCCGCCAAGCTCAACTTCGGCATCGAAAAACACACCGCCGCGCCGATTCGCGAACTGGCGCCGATGCTGCGGGAAATCCCCTCGGCACGCCTGTTTGAGGAAGTGCTCAAGCTGTTCCTTTCGGGCTACGCCGCCGACACCTTTGAAATGCTGGTGGACCTGCAGTTGTTCGACCCCCTGTTCCCGGCCAGCGCCGAGGCCTTGGAGTACAACCCGACGTACACCCACACCTTGATCAGCGAAGCCTTGATCAACACCGACCTGCGCATCAAGCAGAACAAACCGGTGACCCCGGCGTTCCTGTTTGCCGCCTTGTTGTGGCCGGCCCTGCCCAAACGCGTACTGCGCCTGCAGGACCGTGGCATGCCGCCGATCCCGGCCATGCAGGAAGCGGCTCACGAGCTGATCGCCGAACAGTGCCAACGCATCGCCATCCCCAAACGTTTCACCATGCCGATCCGCGAAATCTGGGACATGCAGGAGCGCCTGCCACGCCGCAGCGGCAAGCGCGCCGATCTGTTGCTGGACAACCCGCGCTTCCGTGCCGGCTACGACTTCCTGCTGCTACGCGAAAGCGCGGGCGAGCAGACCGATGGCCTGGGCGAATGGTGGACCGATTATCAGGACGCCAATGACAGCCAGCGCCGCGAAATGATTCGTGAACTGGGCAGCAAAGGTGATAGCGCCGGCGAAGGCCCGAAAAAGCGTCGCCGCAGCGGCACCAAGCGTAAACGCAGCAGTGCCGATGCCTCGGGCGCTGCGGGCGAATAAACGTGGAACGTATCTACATCGGCATGGGCAGCAACCTGGCTGCCCCGGAGCAACAATTGCGCAGCGCGATCGAGGCGCTGGCGCAATTGCCTGGCACTCAGCTCGCCGGTGTGTCCGCCTTCTATCAAAGCGATTCACTGCTGCCCGGCCAGCCGCCCTACACCAACGCCGTTGCGGCGCTGGACAGTCACCTGCCGCCATTGGACCTGCTCGATGCGCTGCAAGCCATCGAAAACGATCAGGGCCGCGAACGCCTGGAACGCTGGGGCCCGCGCACCTTGGACCTGGATATCCTGCTGTTCGGTGATCGCCTGATCGATGAGCCGCGCCTCAAGGTGCCGCACTACCAGATGCATCTGCGCGCGTTTGTGCTGTATCCGTTGGCTGAGTTGGCGCCAGCCGACCTGCAGCTGCCTGACGGCCAGCGTTTGAGCGACCTGCTCACCGCCTGCCCGTTCGTCGGCCTGGAACGCCTCCCTCAAGAATGACCCGGTCAATGTGGGAGCTGACTTGCCTGCGATGCAAGCGACCCGGTGTATCAGCCACACCGAGGTGATGCCATCGCAGGCAAGCCAGCTCCCACATTGGATTCAGTGCGGCCAAAACCCGTGCTCAACTTGCTGAATCGCGTCAGTAACAGCGGTAACACCGCCATCGTAACAATGCGGTAACACATCCAATTGACTTCCCGTGTCCTCCTCACGACTATAGGCGTCCCGCTGCCGCCAACCCGGCGCGACAGGGCGCAATCCAGGCCTTATAAGCACTGCTTTCAAGACAGTGCGCCTGTATAAACGAAGACTCACGCGCGTTACTCGCTGTTTCCAAGCGCCTGAACGAGGACCCTTTCATGCCAGACATTACCCTGACCACCTTGCAGAGCCTCAAGCTCAAAGGTGAAAAAATCACCATGCTGACCTGCTATGACGCCACCTTCGCCCACGCCAGCTGCCAGGCTGGCGTCGAAGTGCTGCTGGTGGGCGACTCCCTGGGCATGGTTCTTCAAGGGAATGACAGCACGCTGCCTGTGACCACCGATGAACTCGCCTACCACACCGCCAGCGTCAAGCGTGGCAACGATGGCGCCTTTATCATCGCGGACCTGCCGTTCATGGGTTACGCCACCCTTGAGCAAACCTTCCTGAACGCCGGAAAGCTGATGCAGGCCGGCGCGCACATGATCAAAGTCGAAGGAGCCGTGTGGCTGGCCGAGTCGATCCGGCTGCTGGCCGAGCGCGGCGTGCCAGTGTGCGCGCACATGGGCCTGACACCGCAGTCGGTGAATATCCTCGGTGGCTACAAGGTTCAGGGCCGCAATGAAGCCCAGGCCCGCCAGATGCGCGCCGATGCCATCGCCCTGGAACAGGCCGGTGCAGCGATGATTCTGCTGGAGTGCGTGCCTAGCGAACTGGCTGCCGAAATCACCCAGGCCGTCAAAGTGCCCGTGATCGGGATTGGCGCCGGTTCCGCCACCGACGGCCAGGTGCTGGTCCTGCACGACATGCTCGGCCTGTCGATCACCGGCCACGTGCCCAAGTTCGTGAAGAACTTCATGGCTGGCCAGGACAGCATCCACGCCGCCCTGAGCGCCTACGTCAGCGAAGTCAAAAACGTGACGTTCCCAGGCGTTGAACACGGATTCTCGGCATGAACACCGTTAAAACCGTCCGCGAACTGCGGGCTGCCGTAACCCACGCCCGTAGCGCCGGCAAGCGCATCGGCTTTGTACCCACCATGGGCAACCTGCACAGCGGCCACGCCACCCTGGTGACCAAGGCCGCGCAGCAAGCGGATTTCGTGGTGGCGAGCATTTTCGTCAACCCGCTGCAATTCGGTGCTGGCGAAGACCTGGACAAATACCCGCGCACGTTGGCCGCCGACCAGGAAAAACTCCTGCAGGCGGGCTGCAACCTGCTGTTCGCGCCCACGGTCGAGGAAATGTACCCCGATGGCATGAACGGCCAGACCCGCGTCAGCGTGCCTCAGCTGTCCGAAGGCTTGTGCGGCGCCAGCCGCCCAGGGCACTTTGAAGGGGTGGCCACGGTGGTCAGCAAGCTGTTCAACATGGTCCAGCCGGACATGGCCGTATTTGGCCAGAAGGACTACCAGCAGTTGGCGGTGATCCGCGCCATGGTCCGCGACCTGAACATGCCGATCCAGATCATCGGCGAGCCTACCGTGCGCGCCGAGGACGGCCTCGCGCTGTCATCACGCAACGGTTACCTCACCGAGGAGCAACGTGCGGTCGCGCCAGTGCTGTACCGCGCGCTCAGCCAGATCGCCACGGCCATCCAGGGCGGCGATCATGATTTTGCCAGGCTTCGCGCCGAGCACATTCAGCAGATTGAAGCCGCAGGGCTGCGCATGGACTACCTGGAAGTGCGCCAAGGCGTACATCTGCGCCCGGCCACGGCTGAAGATCGTGATGTGGTGATCCTGGTCGCCGCTTATCTGGGGGCAACACGCCTCATCGATAACCTGCACCTGAACCTCGCCTGACCCCCGCTTTACCCTCAACCTGTTGCCCCGACGGCTGTGCCGGTATAAAAAAGTACCGGCCACAGCGCAGACAAAGCCAAGACATATCCACACGCTAGGTTTAATGTAACTGCCCTGCGCTATGGTTAGCGCTGTCTGGAACCCAATCCTTGCGATAAGACTGGATGTTCCGGGCTTTGAAGTGTCCTAAAGGCAGTCCCCGTAATAAAAGGAAACCCGCAGCGATGGCGTACTACCGCACCCCTCATGACGTTACCGCGCTGCCCGCCTGGCAAGCGCTTGTTCAACATCGCCAAGCCATGCAGGATTTCAGCATGCGCGACGCGTTCAATGCCGATCCTCAGCGTTTTTCCCAGTTCACCTTGAGCAGCTGCGGACTTTTCCTCGATTACTCGAAAAACCTGATCACCAGCGAAACCCGCGACCTGTTGGTGGGCCTGGCCAAGGAAGTCAATCTCAAGGCGGCGATCGACGCGCAGTACGCTGGCGAACCGGTCAACTCCTCCGAGGGCCGCCCTGCCCTGCACACCGCCCTGCGCCGCCCGGTGGGCGACAAGCTGTCGGTCAACGGCGTGAACATCATGCCGGACGTGCACAAGGTGCTGAACCAGATCACTGACCTGGTCGGCCGTATCCACGACGGCCTGTGGCGCGGCTACACCGAGAAGCCGATCACCGACGTGGTGAACATCGGTATCGGTGGCTCATTCCTCGGCCCGGAACTGGTCTCCGAGGCCTTGCTGTCCTACGCCCATAAAGGTGTGCGTTGCCACTACCTGGCGAACATCGACGGCAGCGAGTTCCACGAACTGACCATGAAGCTGCGCGCCGAGACCACGCTGTTTATCGTCTCGTCCAAATCCTTCAACACCCTGGAAACCCTGAAAAACGCCCAGGCCGCCCGCGCCTGGTACCTGGCCCAGGGGGGCTCGGAAGCCGAGCTGTATCGCCACTTCATCGCCGTCTCGAGCAACAATGCCGCGGCCGTGGCTTTCGGTATTCGCGAAGAAAACATCTTCCCAATGTGGGACTGGGTCGGTGGGCGCTACTCGCTGTGGTCTGCCATCGGCTTGCCAATTGCCCTGGCTATCGGCATGTCCAACTTCAAGGAACTGCTGTCGGGTGCCTACACCATGGACCAGCACTTCCTGAACGCGCCGTTCGAAGCCAACATGCCCGTGCTGCTGGGCTTGCTGGGGGTGTGGTACGGCAACTTCTGGGGTGCGCAGAGCCATGCGATCCTGCCGTACGACCATTACCTGCGTAACATCACCAAGCATTTGCAGCAGTTGGACATGGAATCCAATGGCAAGAGCGTGCGCCAGGACGGCACGCCAGTGTCCACCGATACCGGCCCGGTGATCTGGGGCGGCGTAGGCTGCAACGGCCAGCACGCTTACCACCAGTTGCTGCACCAAGGGACTCAACTGATCCCGGCCGACTTCATCGTGCCGATCGTCAGCTTCAACCCGGTCTCTGATCATCACCAGTGGCTGTACGCCAACTGCCTGTCCCAAAGCCAGGCGCTGATGCTCGGTAAGACCCGCAGCGAGGCCGAAACCGAGCTGCGTGAGAAGGGCCTGCCGGAAGCCGAAGTACAGAAGCTGGCACCGCACAAGGTGATCCCGGGTAACCGTCCGAGCAACACCCTGGTGGTCGAGCGCATCAGCCCGCGCCGCCTGGGCGCACTGGTGGCTATGTATGAACACAAGGTGTTCGTGCAGAGCGTGGTGTGGGGCATCAACGCCTTCGACCAATGGGGCGTTGAACTGGGCAAGGAGCTGGGCAAAGGCGTGTACAACCGCCTGACCGGCGCCGAAGAAACCTTGGCCGAAGATGCGTCGACCCAGGGCCTGATCAACTACTTCCGCGGTCGTCACCGCGGCTGAAGCCGTTCATTCAAGGTCAACGTGCGTTTGGACGTTGGCCTTGAACCCTCCCGTCCCAGGGTGCATCTTTATGACTTGTCGCAAAAACAAGAATAAGGAGCGCTCATGTTCGATATCAGCACCTTTCCCACCGCCGATGCCGTCCGCCGGGCTGCGCAACTCAGTCAAGAGGACTACCAGCGCCTCTATCGCCAATCCATCGACCAGCCAGACACCTTCTGGGCCGAACAGGCCAAGGGCTTTCTCGACTGGATAAAACCTTGGCACATCGTCCAACAGTCAGACATCCACACCGGTGCCGCCCAATGGTTTGCCGGCGGTCAATTGAACGTCAGCTACAACTGCATTGACCGGCACCTGGCGCAACGCGCCGATCAGCCGGCCTTCATCTGGGAAGGCGACGATCCGTCAAAATCCTGCACGATTACTTACCGTCAACTGCACCAAAACGTCAGCCGCCTGGCCAATGTGTTGAAAAGCCGTGGCGTGAACAAAGGTGATCGCGTTTGCATCTACATGCCGATGATCCCCGAGGCGGCCTTCGCCATGCTGGCCTGCACGCGAATTGGCGCAGTGCACTCGGTGGTGTTTGGTGGTTTCTCTCCTGACGCCCTGCGCGACCGCATCCTCGACGCTGATTGCCGCACCGTGATCACCGCCGACGAGGGCGTACGCGGTGGCAAGCCCGTGGCGTTGAAACAGAATGTCGACAAAGCCCTGGCCAGTTGCCCGAATGTCAGCACGGTACTGGTGGTGGAGCGCACCGGGGCGAGCGTGAATTGGCACGAGGGCCGCGACCTCAAGTACCAAGCTGCCCTGGACACCGCCAGCGACAACTGCCCACCCGAGCCGATGGACGCTGAAGACCCGCTGTTCATCCTCTATACCTCCGGCAGCACCGGCAAACCCAAAGGCGTGTTGCACACCACCGCTGGCTACCTGCTGCAAGCGGCGATGACCTTCAAGTACGTGCTCGATTACCAAGAAGGCGAAGTGTTCTGGTGCACCGCCGACGTGGGCTGGGTCACCGGCCACAGCTATATCGTCTACGGCCCGCTGGCCAATGGCGCCACCTCGCTGATGTTCGAAGGCGTGCCGAGTTATCCGGACAGTTCGCGCTTCTGGCAGGTCATCGATAAACATCAGGTGAATATTTTCTATACCGCGCCCACCGCCCTGCGCGCCCTGATGCGAGAAGGCCACGGCCCGCTGCAGAGTACATCCCGCGCCAGCCTGCGCCTGCTGGGCAGCGTAGGTGAGCCGATCAACCCGGAAGCCTGGGACTGGTATTTCAACGCCGTCGGCGAACAGCGCTGCCCGATTGTCGATACCTGGTGGCAGACCGAAACCGGCGGCATCATGCTCAGCCCGCTGGTCAGTGCCCAGCGCATCAAACCGGGCTGCGCGACACAGCCCATGTTCGGCGTACAACCGGTGTTGCTTGATGAACAGGGCAAGGAAATCAGCGGCGCCGGCAGCGGTGTACTCGCCATCAAATCAAGCTGGCCGGGGCAGATTCGCAGCGTCTACGGCGACCCGCAGCGCATGATCGACACCTACTTCAAGCCCTACCCCGGCTACTACTTCACCGGGGATGGCGCACGGCGCGATGAAGACGGCGACTACTGGATCACCGGGCGGATCGACGATGTGATCAACGTCTCGGGCCATCGCATCGGCACCGCTGAAGTGGAGAGCGCCCTGGTGCTGCATGATCAGGTCGCCGAAGCCGCCGTGGTGGGCTACCCCCACGACGTCAAGGGCCAGGGTATCTACGCTTTTGTCACCCCCATGAATGGCGTCGAACCCAGCGACGCGTTGAAAAAGCACCTGTTGGAATTGGTCAGCAAGGAGATTGGCAGCTTCGCCAAACCGGAATTGATCCAATGGGCCCCTGCCCTGCCGAAAACCCGCTCCGGCAAGATCATGCGGCGCATCTTGCGCAAAATCGCCTGTAACGAACTGGACAGCCTGGGCGACACCTCGACCCTGGCAGACCCCAGCGTGGTGGACGGTTTGATCGACAAACGCCTCAACCGATAGCGCCAGGATTATCCCCGGCCTGTGCAGGCCGGGGTTAGCTGTTAAACTTCGCGCCCCATTTTTCTTATTCATCTACCAGCAAGGCGCGCTCCATGACTCCCTTGAATCAGGCGCTGCGCGCCGCCCTCGATCACCGCCAAGACCTGATCAACACGCTGCACGCCCAGGGTACGGACTGCTATCGGCTGTTTCACGGCAGCCAGGAAGGCGCCGGCGGCTTGACCATCGACCGCTACGGCCCGCAATTGCTGGTACAAAGCTTCCACCAGTCCCTGGAAACGGCAGACCTGCTGGACCTGCACCAACTGATCAACCAATACATGGGCCTGGAATTGTTGCTGGTGTACAACGACCGTGCCCGCGGCAACTCGCGCATCGACCGCGAAGACACGGTGTACCGTGCGGAGCCTGGCGCCTTGGAAGACCTGGTCGGCCACGAGTGGGGCCTCAACTACCGTGTGCGCGGGCGCCACGCCGGGCAAGACCCACTGCTGTTCCTCGACCTGCGCAACACCCGGGGCTGGGTCAAGGACCACAGCGCCGGCAAAAGCGTGCTGAACCTGTTCGCCTATACCTGCGGTGTAGGTTTGAGCGCGGCAGCGGGCGGCGCACGCGAGGTGTGCAACCTGGACTTTGCCGAGGGCAACCTGGCAGTGGGGCGTGAAAACGGCCAGCTCAACCCGCAGTTGCCGAGCATGGAATTTGTACAGTCCGATTACTTCCCGGCCATTCGCCAACTGGCGGGCCTGCCCATCACCCAGCGGCGCGGGCAGAAGCTGCCGAGCTATCCGCGCCTGGAGCAACGCCAGTACGACCTGGTACTGCTCGATCCTCCCGCCTGGGCCAAGAGCGCCTTCGGCACGGTCGATTTGTTGCGCGACTATCAAAGCCTGTTCAAACCCGCACTGCTGGCCACCGCCGACAATGGCGTGCTGATTTGCTGCAACAACCTGGCAAAGGTCAGCATGGAAGACTGGCGTGAGCAGGTGCTGCGCTGCGCAGAAAAAGCCGGGCGCCCGGTGCGCGAATGGCAGGTTATGACACCTGGAGCCGACTTTCCCTCCAGAGACCAACAACCTCCGCTGAAGACGCTGATCCTGCATTTGTAGGAAGTTTCCCAGCGCCCACGGTTCTTCGGAACCGAATTCCCGTGCCATACTCCAAGGCACTCTCGTTCGACATAGATGGCGTTCACCCATGCCCAAAGGATTGATCCGCGCCGTAGGCGCCTTGTTGACCGCCCTTGCTTTGTACAGCTTGCTGGGCTTTCTGATATTACCCGGCATCGCCCTTCGCATTGCCAACCAACAGTTGGCCAATTACGCCACGGTGCCGTCGCGAATCGAGCGCATCGAACTCAACCCCTTCAGCCTGGAACTGACGCTGTGGGGCCTGAAGATCGGTGAGCCAGGCAAAGAGCAAGTAGGTTTCGAACGCCTCTACGCCAACCTGCAGATCGACAGCCTCTGGACCCGCGCCCTGCACCTGGCCGATGTGCAACTGGACAAGCCCAAGACCGAACTGCTGTTCGACAAGTCCGGCCAACTGAACCTGGCGCAGTTGTTCAAACTGCCACCGAGCGAGCCAACCCCGGACGATCCCGATGCCAAGCCGTTCCCACTGCGTATCGACAGCATCAAGCTGGCGGGCGGTAACCTGCACTTCCAGGACCTGCGCCCCAGCGAGCCCATCGAATTCCTCTACGACGAACTCGACTTCGAGCTGAAAAACCTCAGCACCTTGCCTGACGACAATGCCGACATGACGCTGGTCGCCGCCGGCCCCGAAGGTGGCCAGATCGACTGGAAAGGCAACTTCAGCCTGGTACCGATCACCTCCGAAGGCACCTTGAAGGTGACCGACGGCAAGATGAAAGCCTGGTGGCCGTATGTACGTGACGCCCTGCCACTGGTGCTGGAAGACGGGGTGCTCAACTTCAGCACTGACTACAAATTCAGCCTGGCCAAAGAAACCGAGCTGAACCTGACCAACACCGCCGCCAGCATCGCCCCCTTTGCTATAAAGGCTCCCGATGGCCGGCCACTGGCACGCCTGGAACGCCTGGACGTCAGCGAAACCACGGTAGACCTGGCCAAGCAGCAGGTCATTGTCGGCAAGATCCGCAGCAACAAGCTGGAAACCTGGGCCGCCCGTGAGGCCGATGGTCAACTGGATTGGCAGAAGCTGTTCGCCAGCCAACCGAGCAAACCGGCCAAGACTCCGGAACCAACCGCTGCCGACGCGCCGTCGGCGCAACCGGCGGTCCCGAGCAAGCCGTGGCAAGTGCTGCTCAAGGACGTGCAACTGCGTAACTATCAGGTGCACCTGGCCGACCGCCAGGCTAAACCTGCAGTCGCGCTGGAACTGGGCCCGTTGAATGTCGACGTACAGAACTTCGACAGCCTCAACCAGAGCCCCTTCGCCTTGAAGGTCGACACCGGCCTGGGCAAGCAAGGCAAGATCCAGGCAACCGGCGAAGTTAACCTCAACCCGGTCAGCGCCAAGCTGAAAGTGAACACCCAGGACATCGACCTGCGGGTCGCCCAGGCCTATATCAGCCCGTTTATTCGCCTGGAATTGCGCAGCGGCATGCTCGGCAGCAACCTGGACGTAAACCTCAAAAGCACCGAGCCACTGGCCCTTCAGGTCACCGGCCGCGCCCAGGTTGACCAGTTGCATACCCTGGACACCCTGAAGACCCGCGACTTCCTCAAGTGGCAGCGCCTGGTGCTAGAGGGCGTGAACTACCAGCACGGCCAAAGCCTGTCGATCGACAAGGTCAACCTGTTGCAGCCGTATGCGCGCTTCATGATCAACGAAGATCGCACCACTAACATCGACGACCTGCTGATTCCGCAGCCGGCCGACAGCGGCAGCAAGTCGGCAGCCAAACCTGCCGCTAGTAACGACAAGCCCCTGGGCATTCATATCGGGCAGATCGCGATCAACGACGGTTCGGCCAACTTTGCCGACTTCAGCCTCACCCCCAACTTTGCCACCGCGATTCAACAGCTCAACGGCCAGATTGGCACCATCGACAGTCGCCAGGCCAAACCGGCCAGCGTCGATATCAAGGGCAAGGTGGACCGTTACGCGCCAGTGACGATCAAAGGCAGCGTGAACCCGTTTGATCCGATGGCCGCGCTGGACATCGCCACCAGCTTCAAGCGTGTCGAGCTCACCAACCTGACGCCTTACTCAGGTAAATTCGCAGGCTTCCGCATCCGCAAGGGCCGCCTGAATCTCGATCTGCACTACGTGATCACCAAAGGCCAATTGAAGGCTGAAAACAAAGTGGTGGTCGAGCAACTGCAGTTGGGTGAAAAAGTCGACAGCTCTGATGCCGTCGACTTACCGATTCGCCTGGCCGTCGCCCTGCTCAAGGACTCCGACGGCAAGATCTCCATCGAACTGCCGGTAAGCGGCGACCTGAACAACCCGCAATTCAGCGTGATGCCGATTGTGTGGCAAACCCTGCGCAACCTAGTGGTGCGCGCGGCAACCGCGCCCTTCAAGTTCATTGGCGGGCTGGTCACTGGTGGCGGCTCTGAAGACTTGGGCAATGTGTCGTTCGCCGCTGGCTCCAGTGAACTGAACAAAGACACCGAAGGCGCTCTGAACACCCTGGCCAAGGCGCTGAAAGAGCGCCCTGCCCTGCGCCTGGAAATTGAAGGCACAGCCGCCGCCAGCAGCGACGGGCCGTTCCTGGCCGCACAGCGACTGGAACGTGAATACCAATACAACTATTACAAGATCCTCCAGCGCCGTGGCGACAAAGTGCCAGCCCAGGCCTCGTTGCTTGAGGTACCGGAGAAGGAAAAAGCACCATTGCTGGAAGGCATCTACCGCACCCGCCTCAAACAGCAACCCCCGGCCGAATGGAAAGACCTGGGCAGCGATGAGCGCTCGGCGAAGCTCAAGGACGGTGTGATCAAGTTCTGGAGTGGCAGTGACGTGCTACTGCGCCAGTTGGGGCAGGACCGAGCCAGCACGATCAAGGATTACCTGGTGGAAAAGGGCCAGTTGGAAGATGACCGCGTGTACTTCATCGATGCGCAGCTGGGGCAGGCCGAGAAAGATGGCCGAGTGATCACTCCAATGCACCTGGACGCTGAGTAACTTCTAAGCACCGCCCATCCTAATGTGGGAGCTGGCTTGCCTGCGATAGCATCACCTCGGTGCAACTGAATGACCGAGGTGCCAGCATCGCAGGCAAGCCAGCTCCCACATTTTTTTGGCCTGATCATTCTGTTTCAGCCTGAAATAGAACAGGCCCCGACACAAGTGCCGGGGCCTGTAATGACCACATCCGTGTGGCCGGTCGCATGAACTCCAGAGGTGCGTCAGGTGGATATCTAACTCACCCTAAGCCGCCGCTATTCAGTTCAAACGAAACGTCAGCGTTACTCTGCTTTCAGGCCGTCGGCCGATACAGCTTTAACGCCTTTGATTTTCTTGGTGATCGCTACAGCCGTTTCTTTCTGCGAAGCGGTCACAGCGGTAGGCGACGACAGGGATACAACACCTTTGTTGGTTTCAACCTTGATGTCGGTGCCAGGAATGCCTTTTTCAGTTACCAAGTCAGCCTTCACTTTGGTAGTGATCCAGGTATCGCTGGTGGTCTCTTTAGCGTCGTGGGCAGCGCCTTTGGTTTTGTCGATGCCGTCAGCTTTGGTAGCGCCGCCAGCCAGCAGGCCGTCAGCAGAAACAGCAGTCACACCTTTGATTTTCTTGGTGATCCCTACAGCCATTTCTTTCTGCGAATCCGAGATAGCTACGTCGGAGGACAGGGAAACCACACCTTTGTTGGTCTCAACCTTGATGTCCGAACCTGGAATGCCTTTTTCGGTCAGCAGGTCAGCTTTGACTTTAGTGGTGATCCAAGTATCCGAAACGCTTTCCTTAGCCTTGGTCGCTTCACCCGCCGCCAAAGTCATAGGGGCTTGGGAAGTCTGAGCAAAGGCTACGTTAGCACCCATGGCCAGGGTCAGAGCGGTAGCAGTAGCGAGAGCGAACTTCTTCATACGAGTAACTCCTGTTTTATTAAAAGTCTGCAGGCGTAAACCTTCATGCTGCAGCGCTACCAGGGATATTGCAGGCAGTGTGCCAACTCGCCGAACGGATTAAATTCCTTAATAAACAACGAGTTATGAAATCTATGAATTTTCGAAATCGTGCAACTTGCATGAAGCCCGTCGTGCCTGCATGCAAGTTGCGGCTTTTGGGCGACGCTAAACAGCTGATTCTGCTTCATTTTCTCGCGCCCATAAAAAAAGGACTCCGAGGAGTCCTTTTTTCAGCGTGAAGCCTGCGGGTGATTAAACGCCCGAAGCCTTGGCTGCTGCTACGTCCTTGATGGACAGCTTGATACGGCCGCGGTTGTCCACGTCCAGTACCAGCACTTCCACTTCCTGGCCTTCTTTCAGAATGTCGGTCACTTTCTCAACACGAGCATCGCTCAGCATGGAGATGTGAACCAGACCGTCTTTGCCCGGGAGGATGTTGACGAACGCGCCGAAGTCGACGATGCGCTCAACCTTACCAACGTAGATCTTGCCGATCTCGGCCTCAGCGGTGATACCCAAGACGCGCTGGCGTGCTGCTTCAGCCGCTTCCTTGGTTTCGCCGAAGATCTTGATCGAACCGTCGTCTTCGATGTCGATCGAAGCCTTGGTTTCTTCACAGATCGCACGGATGGTCGCGCCGCCTTTACCGATGACATCACGGATTTTGTCGGTGTCGATTTTCATCGCGATCATGGTCGGAGCATTTTCCGACAGTTCGGTGCGGGACTGACCAATGATCTGGTTCATCTGGCCGAGGATGTTCAGGCGCGCTTCCAGGGCTTGGCCCAGGGCGATTTCCATGATCTCTTCGGTGATGCCTTTGATCTTGATGTCCATCTGCAGCGCGGTCACACCTTTGGCGGTACCGGCTACTTTGAAGTCCATGTCGCCCAGGTGGTCTTCGTCACCCAGGATGTCGGTCAGGATGGCGAACTTCTCGCCTTCTTTAACCAGGCCCATGGCGATACCGGCAACCGGTGCCTTCATTGGCACACCGGCGTCCATCAGAGCCAGGGAAGCACCGCAGACCGAAGCCATGGAGCTGGAACCGTTGGACTCGGTGATTTCCGATACAACACGGATGGTGTACGGGAACACGTCAGCGGCAGGCAGCATGGCCTGAACCGAACGACGGGCCAGACGGCCGTGACCGATTTCGCGACGACCTGCACCGCCCATACGACCACACTCGCCCACCGAGAACGGAGGGAAGTTGTAGTGCAGCATGAAGGGGTCTTTTTTCTCGCCTTCCAGGGTGTCCAGCAGTTGTGCGTCACGGGCAGTACCCAGGGTCGCAACGACCAAGGCCTGGGTTTCGCCACGGGTGAACAGCGCCGAACCGTGAGTTTTCGGCAGAACGCCGACTTCGATGTTCAGCGGACGCACGGTGCGGGTGTCGCGACCGTCGATACGTGGCTTGCCGTTAACGATGTTTTCGCGAACGGTGCGGTATTCGATCTCACCGAAAGCAGCTTTGACTTCGCTGGAGGAAGGCTGGCCTTCTTCACCGGACAGCTTGGCCACGACCTGGTCCTTCAGCTCACCCAGGCGAGCATAACGGTCGGCCTTGACGGTGATGGTGTAGGCGTCGGAGATGGCAGCGCCGAACTCGGAGCGGATAGCGCCCAGCAATTCGGTGGCTTCCGGGGCAGCAGCCCAGGTCCAGGTCGGCTTGGCAGCTTCGGCAGCCAATTCTTTAACCGCGTTGATCACAACCTGGAACTCGTCGTGAGCAAACAGTACGGCACCCAGCATCTGGTCTTCGGTCAGCTCTTTGGCTTCCGATTCAACCATCAATACGGCTTCGGACGTACCGGCAACGACCATGTCCAGGCTCGAGGCTTTCTGTTGCTCGTAAGTCGGGTTCAACAGGTAGCCGGTGCTTTCGTGGAACGCAACGCGGGCAGCGCCGATCGGGCCATCGAAAGGAATACCGGAGATGGCCAGGGCAGCCGAGGTACCGATCATCGCAGCGATGTCCGGATCGGTCTTCTTGCTGGTGGAAACGACGGTGCAGACAACCTGCACTTCGTTCATGAAGCCTTCTGGGAACAGCGGACGGATCGGACGGTCGATCAGTCGGGAAGTCAGGGTTTCTTTCTCGGAAGGACGGCCTTCGCGCTTGAAGAAACCGCCAGGGATCTTACCGGCAGCGTAAGTCTTTTCCTGGTAGTGAACGGACAGAGGGAAGAAGCCCTTGCTCGGGTCAGCGGTCTTGGCGCCAACAACGGTCACCAGTACGGTCACGTCGTCGTCAACGGTAACCAGCACTGCGCCGGAGGCTTGACGGGCGATACGGCCTGTCTCGAGGGTAACGGTCGACTGACCGAACTGGAATTTTTTGATAACCGGGTTCACGGTGTCCTACCTTCTTTGTGGCTCTTGGGGGAACTTGTCTTCTTGCGAAATTCTTGGGCAATGCCGGGAATCGGCCCGACGCTCGTCCAGGGTAAAACGTGTATCCAGATAAAACTTGAGGCTGGGAGCCTACCACGGGCCACCGGGAATCCCGATGACACGCGGCAGACAACCAACCTCTAGCGCAATCGCTTATTAGCGACGCAGACCCAGGCGACCGATCAGAGTCTGATAACGACCCAGATCCTTGCCTTTCAGGTAGTCCAGCAGCTTACGGCGCTGGTTTACCATGCGGATCAGACCACGACGGGAGTGGTGGTCTTTACCGTTGGCCTTGAAGTGACCTTGCAGTTTGTTGATGTTGTGGGTCAGCAGTGCAACTTGCACTTCTGGCGAACCAGTGTCACCAACAGCTTGCTGATAGTCAGCTACGATTTGTGCTTTTTCTTGAACGTCGAGAGCCATGAGGCAATCCTTTTTTCAGGAAACCACCCAAAGGGCAGTTTCAACAGGCCAGGGACAAATCCCTGTATCTAAAAATGAGTGTTGACCATGCCTGTTAACAGCCACACTCGTTCGGTCATTCTGACCGAATCAGCCGACGCGGCGCGATGCGCCCGTCTTCGCTCACTTCACCGATACCGATAAAGCGACCGTTATGATCCTGTACTCGCACCATGCCGAACTTCGGGGCATCCGGGGCGCGTACCGGCTGGCCGTTGAGCCAGTAGAACGCGCTGTGCTCCGAAAAGTGCAGCAATGGCCAATCGAGCAAACCGCTGTCCGATGGCATCAGGAAGCGATCAACCGCTTCATTGCCGCCCTCGGCGTGCACCGCTTCCAACTCTTCCAGCGTGACCGTCTGGGCCAAGGTGAAAGGTCCGGCCTGGGTGCGTCGCAGTTCTGCAACGTACGCGCCACAGCCAAGTTGCTCACCAATATCTTCCACCAGGGTACGGATATAGGTGCCTTTGCTGCAGTCCACGGCCAAACGGGCAGTGTCGCCTTCACAAGCGAGCAATTCCAAGCGCGCAATAGTAACAGAACGCGGTTCGCGCTCCACTACTTCGCCCGCACGTGCCAGCTTGTAAAGTGGCTGGCCATCGCGCTTGAGTGCCGAGTACATCGGCGGTATCTGACTGATTTGCCCACGAAAAGCGGGTAAGGCAGCTTCGATATCCGCACGACCAACGGTCACGTCGCGAACCTGCAAAACATCACCTTCGGCATCCGCCGTGGTGGTGGTCTTGCCCAGTTGCATCAGGGTTTCGTAACCCTTGTCGGAATCAAGCAGGTATTGCGAAAACTTGGTGGCCTCGCCAAAGCACAGCGGCAATACACCGGTGGCCAATGGATCAAGGCTGCCGGTATGCCCGGCCTTCTCGGCATTGAGCAGCCAGCGCACCTTCTGCAACGCGGCATTGGAGGTAAAGCCAATGGGTTTGTCGAGCAGAATGATGCCACTGACGTTGCGACGGATACGTTTGACCTGAGCCACCGCTTACTCCTTGGCGTCTTCAGGTGTGGACGGATGCTGGCTGTCTTCAGCCACGGCGCGTTCGATCAGTGCCGACAGGTGCGCGCCACGCACGACGCTTTCGTCGTAGTGGAAGTGCAACTGCGGAACGCTGCGCAGCTTCATTTCACGGGCCAACTGCATCCGCAGGAAACCTGCGGCGGAGTTGAGCACCTTGATGCTTTGCGCGATTTCTTCGCTGTTGTCCTGCCCCATCACGGTGATGAAGATCTTGGCGTGACCCACGTCACGGCTCACTTCAACAGCGGTAATGGTGACCAGGCCAACGCGTGGGTCTTTGACTTCGCGGCGGATCAGTTGGGCCAGCTCACGCTGCATCTGATCGCCGATACGCTGGGTACGGCTGTATTCTTTTGCCATGTCTTGTTACCTGTTACTGCCACACGGTGAAACCCGTGGGGTCTGAAAGCGGCAAACGCCCGGCCTGACAAAAGCCAGACCGGGCGTTGCGTTTAGAGTCCTGACGCTGCGCGGGGCATCTGCATGCCCACACGCTGCGCGGCTCCTGAAGTGCGCGAGTTAGAGGCTGCGAGCAACCTGAACCTTCTCGAAGACTTCGATCTTGTCGCCGACCTTGACGTCGTTGTAGCTCTTGACGCCGATACCGCATTCCATGCCGGCACGTACTTCGGCAGCGTCATCCTTGAAGCGGCGCAGGGATTCCAGCTCGCCTTCGAAGATAACGATGTCTTCACGCAGTACACGGATTGGACGGTTACGGTACACAGTGCCTTCAACCACCATGCAGCCGGCGATCGCACCGAATTTCGGCGAGCGGAACACGTCACGCACCTCGGCGATACCCAGGATGTTCTCCCGGACGTCGCTGCCAAGCATACCGGTAAGGGCTTTCTTGACGTCTTCGATGATGTCGTAGATGACGTTGTAGTAACGCATGTCCAGGCCTTCCTGCTCGACGATCTTGCGAGCGCCAGCATCGGCACGCACGTTGAAGCCGAACAGTACAGCGTTGGAAGCCAGTGCCAGGTTGGCGTCGGATTCGGTGATACCACCGACACCGCCACCGACAACGCGCACTTGCACTTCGTCGTTACCCAGGCCGTTCAAGGCGCCGTTCAACGCTTCGAGGGAACCGCGGACGTCGGATTTGAGGACGATGTTAAGCGTCTTCTTCTCTTCCTGGCCCATGTTCTCGAAGATGTTTTCCAGCTTGCCGGCGTGAGCACGGGCCAGCTTGACCTCGCGGAACTTGCCTTGACGGAACAGAGCCACTTCACGGGCTTTCTTCTCATCAGCCACTACGCTCATCTCGTCGCCAGCGTCCGGCGTACCGTCCAGGCCGAGAATCTCGACTGGGATAGCAGGGCCTGCTTCCTTGATTGGCTTGCCGTTCTCGTCGAGCATGGCACGTACACGGCCGTAGTTCGAACCGACCAGTACCATGTCGCCTTGGCGCAGGGTACCGTCTTGGACCAGCACGGTGGCAACCGGGCCACGGCCCTTGTCGAGACGGGACTCCACCACGACGCCACGGCCAGGAGCCGATGGAGTAGCGGTCAGTTCCAGGACCTCGGCTTGCAACAGGACCGCTTCGAGCAGTTCGTCAACGCCGGTACCCATTTTCGCCGAGACCGATACGAATGGCGTCTCGCCACCCCATTCCTCGGACGTCACGCCGTGAACCGACAGTTCGCTACGGATGCGATCGAGATCGGCGCCCGGCTTGTCGATTTTGTTCACGGCAACGACCAGAGGAACACCGGCAGCCTTGGCGTGCTGGACAGCTTCAATGGTCTGCGGCATTACGCCGTCGTCCGCTGCAACCACCAGGATCACGATGTCGGTCGCCTTGGCACCACGGGCACGCATTGCGGTAAACGCGGCGTGACCTGGGGTGTCGAGGAAGGTGACCATGCCGCGCTCGGTTTCAACGTGGTATGCACCGATGTGCTGGGTAATACCACCGGCTTCGCCTGCGGCAACCTTGGCACGACGGATGTAGTCGAGCAGGGAAGTCTTACCGTGGTCAACGTGGCCCATTACGGTCACGACCGGCGCACGGGAAACCGCTTCACCTTCAAACTTCAGGGACTCGGCCAGGGAATCTTCCAGGGCGGTGTCGCTGACCAGGGTCACTTTGTGGCCCAGCTCTTCAGCAACCAACTGGGCAGTTTCCTGGTCCAGTACCTGGTTGATGGTGGCCGGAGTGCCCAGCTTGAACATGAACTTGATGATTTCAGCAGCCTTGACCGACATCTGCTGGGCCAGATCGCCCACAGTGATGGTCTCGCCGATCTTCACTTCACGCACGACAGGGCCGGTTGGGCTCTGGAAACCGTGGGCGTTGCGCTTCTTCAGCTTGGCCTTGCCGCGACCACCACGACGGAAGCCATCGCTTTCTTCGTCGGTGGTACGTGGGGCAACGCGTGGCGCAGGCGCTTTCTCTTTGACCGAGGCGCGGTGCGGAGCGTTTTTACGCTCGCCATCGCCACCGCCACCGCGACGATTGTTGTCGTCAGCACGTGGTTTGTCCGGACGACGAGGCTCGTCGCGCTTGCGGGCGTCTGCTGCAGGAGCAGGTGCGGCGGCAGCCGGGGCAGCCTCACGCACAGCTTCAACAGGGGCGGCGACCGCATCAGTGGCAGCAGGTTGCGCAGCAGCAGGCTGGCGACGCGCTTCTTCTTCGGCGCGACGCTTGGCTTCTTCTTCAGCCTTCTGACGTGCAGCATTTTCTACTGCGCGACGTTCTTCCAGCTCGCGTTTGCGCTCGGCTTCGATTTCTTCCGGGCTGCGCTGTACGAAGACTTTCTTCTTGCGTACTTCAACGCTGATGCTCTTGCTACCTGCAACCCGCAGGGTGCTGGTGGTTTTGCGCTGCAATGTAATCTTGCGCGGTTCTTCCACTTTCGCCTTGTGGCTGCTCTTCAAGTGAGTCAGCAAAGACTGCTTCTCACTATCGCTCACACCTTCATCGGCGGCGGTGTGCGGCAGACCTGCCTCACGCATCTGCTGCAACAGGCGCTCTACCGGTGTTTTGACCTCATCGGCCAGTTGTTTCACCGTGACTTGCGTCATGCACTTCTCTCCTCAGGCCGCGCCTAATTACTCGAACCAATGGGCTCGGGCGGCCATGATCAACTTGCCGGCACGATCTTCGTCAATGCCGTCGATGTCGAGCAGATCGTCAATAGACTGCTCGGCCAGGTCTTCGCGGGTAATTACGCCGCGCACCGCCAGTTCCATCGCCAAATCCTTGTCCATACCCTCAAGCGAGAGCAGGTCTTCGGCCGGATGGGCGTCTGCCAGCTTTTCCTCAGTAGCGATGGCTTTAGTCAACAAACGATCCTTGGCCCGAGCGCGGAGCTCGTTGACGATATCCTCGTCAAAGCCGTCGATGTTGAGCATTTCTTCCAACGGTACGTAGGCAATCTCTTCCAGGCTGGTGAAGCCTTCATCTACCAGCACCTGTGCCAGTTCTTCATCGACTTCCAACTCTTCGATGAAGTTGCGCAGGATGTCACCGGTTTCAGCTTGCTGCTTAGCCTGGATGTCCGATTCGGTCATCACGTTCAGGGTCCAGCCGGTCAGTTGGCTGGCCAGACGCACGTTCTGACCACCACGACCAATGGCCTGAGCCAGATTGTCTGCGCCAACGGCGATGTCCATTGCATGGGCATCTTCGTCAACGATAATTGCCGCCACTTCAGCTGGCGACATGGCGTTGATCACGAACTGCGCCGGGTTATCGTCCCACAGGACGATGTCCACACGCTCACCGCCCAATTCGCCCGACACTGCCTGGACGCGCGAACCGCGCATCCCGATGCAAGCGCCTTGCGGGTCGATGCGTTTGTCCTTGGAGCGGACCGCGATCTTGGCACGCGAACCCGGGTCACGGGACGCAGCCATCACTTCGATCAGGCCTTCGGCGATTTCCGGCACTTCGATACGGAACAGCTCGATCAGCATTTCCGGCGCGGTACGCGACAGGATCAACTGCGGGCCGCGGTTCTCGGTGCGGATTTCCTTGAGCAGCGCACGCAGACGCACGCCGACACGGAAGGTTTCGCGAGAGATGATGTCTTCGCGGGCCAGCAACGCTTCGGCGTTGTTGCCCAGGTCGACGATCACGTTGTCGCGGGTAACTTTTTTCACGGTGCCAGAGATGATTTCACCCAGGCGTTCGCGATAGGCGTCAACGACTTGAGCGCGCTCGGCTTCGCGAACCTTCTGCACAATGACCTGCTTGGCGGTCTGTGCAGCAATACGGCCGAATTCGATCGACTCGATCTTTTCTTCGACAACATCGCCAACCTGGGCGCCCGGATGCGTTTGCGCAACCTTGCTTGGCCAGGTTTCGATGGCCGGATCATCAAGATCGTCCTCTTCGACCACCGTCCAGCGACGGAAAGTCTCATAGGCACCGGTGTGGCGGTTGATTTCCACACGCAGATCTACTTCGTCTTCAAAACGTTTCTTGGTAGCAGTGGCCAGGGCCAGCTCCAACGCTTCAAAAATCACGCTTGCCGGTACACCCTTTTCATTGGATACCGACTCAACAACCAGCAGTACTTCTTTGCTCATCGTACGCCTCGCCTTTCGCAAGCCATTGGATCCGCGGGATCCGCGTCTCAGTCAAAACTGGGAATAATGTTGGCCTTGTCGATCATATCGATCGGCAACAGGAACTCGTGGTCTTCTACCTGCACCACGACATCCTGCTCTTCTACACCGCGCAGAAGGCCCTGAAAGTTGCGTCGCCCTTCAAAGGGGGAGCGCAGCTTGATCTTCACTTGTTCACCGGCATATTTAGCAAACTGCTCGATAGTGAACAGTGGGCGTTCCATGCCTGGCGAGGAAACTTCAAGGGTGTATTCAACGGAGATTGGATCTTCAACATCCAGCACACCGCTGATCTGACGGCTGACAATGGCACAATCGTCCACCAGCACGCCGCCCTCTTTATCGATATAAACGCGCAACATTGAGTGGCGACCTTGAGCCGAAAACTCAATACCCCAGCATTCATAGCCTAGGGCCACGACCACCGGGGCCAACAAGGCCTGCAACTCTTCTAGCTTGCTCGACACCTGAACCCCCTCGTGCATGTATGTGCATGCTGTGCAAAATAAAAAAATGGGCGAAACGCCCATCCTTGAAACGCCGTCGAACAGCGGCGTTGAAAGTGTCCAGCTAACAAAAAGCCCCTTAAAAGGGGCTCCGCTAAAACTGGTTGCGGGGGCCGGATTTGAACCGACGACCTTCGGGTTATGAGCCCGACGAGCTACCAGACTGCTCCACCCCGCGACAAAGCTGGGGCGGAAGTATACGACCGATCCCTTACAGGGTCAATGTAACCTTCCACCTACAAGAAAGCCCGCAACAGCGGGCTCTCCTGATAATTGGTACCGAGAAGGGGACTCGAACCCCTACACCCTATGGGCACAACCACCTCAAGGTTGCGTGTCTACCAATTCCACCACCTCGGCAATACAGCGTTTACAACCCTTCCTACTTCTGCTCTTGAGCTGGAGGTACGTCAGTCGCTGGAGTAGCCGACTTTTGCTCTTGAAGCACCGGGACATCATCAGAAGCCGGTTTTGCTTTTGGAACTTCCAACACTGCTGGGTTTGGCAAACCTACTTGAGTCAGCACATGAGCTTTCTCTTTAGCAAAGTAACCTAACCCTAAGCTGGTTATGAAGAAACCTGCGGCAAGTATAGCAGTAAACTTACTAAGAAAGGTAGAGGAACCTTGGCTTCCGAACACAGTATTTGAAGCACCTGCACCGAAAGACGCACCAGCATCCGCACCTTTACCCTGTTGCAACAGAACCAGAGCAACTACGCTCAGGGCAGCCAACAGATGAAAAACGACTACGACTGTTTCCAGCATTTTTTCAGTTTCCCGCGGCGCGACAGATCGCACCGAACTCATCTGCATTCAGGGAAGCTCCACCAATGAGCCCCCCATCGATATCCGGCATGCCGAACAGTTCGACCGCATTGGCCGCCTTCACGCTGCCGCCGTATAGAAGCCGCACACCTTGTGCGACTTCAGAATTCTCTGCCGCCAACTGCGCGCGGATGGCTGCGTGCACATCCTGCGCCTGTTGCGGTGTAGCAGTCAGCCCGGTGCCAATGGCCCAGACCGGCTCGTAAGCAATAACTGCCTTTGCAAATGCACCAACACCCAGCTCCTCGATGATGCTGCCCAGCTGACGCGAGACAACTTCAAGAGTCTTGCCCGATTCGCGCTGCTCAAGGGTCTCCCCTATGCACAACACCGGAATCAAGCCACAAGCCTGTGCTGCGGCGAACTTGCGGTTGAGCGTCCCATCCCGCTCGCCCATCATCTGGCGACGCTCGGAGTGCCCGACAAGCACATAGGAACAACCCGCATCAACCAGCTGACTCGGCGAAATCTCGCCGGTCAACGCACCTTGCATCGGCTCTACCGCAGAGTTCTGCGCGCCGACCTGAATCGACTTGCCCTTCAAGCCATCAACCACTTGGTTGATATGCAAGCAAGGCGGGAACACCGCGACGTCAACACCGCTAGGCAAGGCCAAGTGACGAAGGCCGTTGATCAGCTCAGCGACACTGGCGCGGGTACCGTGCATCTTCCAGTTACCAGCTACCATAGTGCGACGCATGCTGTACCCCGTCGGTCAAAGTGGGCGCAGATGTTACCCAACCACACCATCACTGGCAAGCCGAATTCAGGCGCAAACTTCAGTTACCAGTTTTGCCAGGTCTTCGGCATGGCCGCGAACCTGTGTTTCGTCCTCGCCTTCGACCATCACACGCACCAGCGGCTCTGTGCCGGATTTGCGCAGCAGCACGCGTCCGCGCCCCGCCATTGCCTGGGTCACACGCTCGCAAGCCTCTTTGACAGCAGGGTGCTCGATGGGGTTTTCACCACCGGCAAAACGCACATTGAGCAGCACTTGCGGACACTTGCGCAGGGCTTGGCGCGCCTGGGCCAGGCTCTCCTCGCGGCGACGCAGGGCCAACAGCACCTGTAGCGCGGCGATGATAGCGTCACCCGTGGTGGTGTGCTGGAAGCAGACCACATGCCCGGAATTCTCGCCACCAACCAACCAGTTACGTTCCAGCAGTTCGGCGATCACATAGCGGTCACCGACATTGGCGCGAATAAAGGGAATCCCCAGTTCTGCCAATGCCAATTCCAGCCCGAGATTACTCATCAGAGTGCCGACCACGCCACCTTGCAGCTTGTTACGCTCATGCAGGTCACGGGCAATGATGAACAACAGGTCATCACCATCCACGATCATGCCGGTGTGATCCACCATCAGGACACGGTCGCCATCGCCGTCAAAAGCGATGCCCAGGTCCGCATGCTCAGCCAGCACAGCAGCCTGCAGCTGCTCCATGTGGGTGGAACCGCAATTGTCGTTGATGTTCAAGCCGTTGGGCTGAGCCGACAGCACGGTGACCTGTGCGCCCAACTCCTTGAAGACGCTCGGCGCCACCTTGTAGGTCGCCCCATGAGCGCAATCGACAACAATCTTCAAGCCTGCGAAATTGGTGCTGCTCGGAACGCTGCTTTTACAGAATTCGATATAGCGACCTGACGCGTCGTTAATGCGCGACACCTTGCCCAGCTTGCTCGACTCAACCACCGTCATCGGCGCATCCAGCAGCTCCTCGATCATCAACTCGATCTCGTCAGGCAGCTTGGTGCCCTGCCCCGAGAAAAACTTGATGCCGTTGTCATCATGAGGATTGTGGGAGGCGCTGATCACAATACCGGCTTCGGCGTGAAAGGTACGCGTGAGGTAAGCGATTGCCGGCGTGGGCATGGGGCCCAGCAGCATCACATCAGCCCCGGCGGCGGACAACCCGGCCTCCAGCGCAGACTCAAACATGTAGCCCGAAATACGGGTGTCCTTGCCCACCAGGATGCGACACGCGCCCATGCTGCGGAACGCCATGCCTGCCGCCCAACCCAGCTTGAGCATGAAATCAGGGGTGATCGGGAATTCGCCGACCCGACCACGAATGCCGTCGGTGCCAAAATATTTTTTAGTCATAAGTACTCCATCATTCTTATTCGGCTGATTCTACAGCAGCGAGCATGCGCACCACATCGACCGTTTCGACGACATCATGCACACGCAAAATACGTGCGCCCTTGGTCACGGCAAGCGCCGCAAGCGCCAAGCCGCCATACAGGCGTTCGCCGACCGGGCGATTAAGGGCGAGCCCTATCATGCTCTTGCGCGACACACCGACCAACAGCGGGCGACCAAGGGCGTGCAGCGCTTCCATGTGTTTGAACAGGCTTAGATTGTGCTGCAGGGTCTTGGCAAAGCCAAACCCCGGATCGAGGATGATCTGCTCAGGCGCAATACCCACAGCCACACATTGGGCAATCCTCTCAGCAAGAAACCCACTCACCTCGCCGACCAGATCGTCGTAGTGCGGATTGTCCTGCATGTTGCCGGGCTCACCCAGCATATGCATCAGACAGACGGGCAGGCCCGTTGCGGCGGCCGCATCAAGGGCTCCATCACGCTGCAGCGAACGCACATCATTGATCAACCCAGCCCCCAGCCGCGCGGTTTCGCGCATCACTGCCGGGGTGGAGGTGTCTACCGAGATGATGACATCCAGCTCACGGGCAATACGTTCGACCACGGGCGCCACCCGCTCCAGCTCCTCCAAAGGAGAAACAACGCGGGCGCCGGGGCGGGTCGATTCCCCACCCACATCAATCAGCGTCGCACCGGCAGCCACCATCGCCTCGGCATGACGCAACGCGGCATCCAACTGGCTGAAGCGGCCACCATCGGAAAAGGAGTCAGGGGTTACATTGAGGATGCCCATGACATGCGTCCGGGCCAAATCAAGAACCCGGTTGCCGCAAGGCAACCGGGTAGAGGACAAAGCAGAAGTCATTTCAAACCTTAGTGATCAGCTGCCGGGCCGCCGATAGGCGTTTCAGGGCGCTCATTCTGCACCACAGGCGGAGTGCCTGAAGTACCCGAACCACCTTCCCAGTCGCGCGGCTCACGCGGCGTACGGCCCGACATGATGTCGTCGATCTGGTCGGCATCGATGGTTTCGTACTTCATCAACGCATCAGCCATGGCGTCCAGCTTGTCACGGTTGTCAGTCAGGATCTGCTTGGCCGTGCCGTAGCACTGGTCAATGATGCTGCGAACCTCGGAGTCGATCAGCTTGGCTGTCTCACCCGAGAAGCTGGCGCTTTGCCCACCGCCGCCACGACCCAGGAAAACTTCGCCTTCTTCTTCGGCGTACATCAATGGGCCGAGTTTTTCCGACAAGCCCCACTTGGTCACCATGTTTCGTGCGATCTGGCTGGCACGCATGATGTCATTGGAGGCACCAGTGGTCACACCGTCGAAGCCAAGGGTCATTTCTTCAGCAATACGGCCACCATACAGCGAGCAGATCTGGCTGATCAGCGCACGCTTGGAGAGGCTGTAACGATCCTCTTCCGGCAGGAACATCGTCACGCCCAGTGCCCGACCACGGGGAATGATCGACACTTTGTAGACGGGGTCATGCTCTGGCACAACGCGACCTACAATGGCGTGGCCGGCCTCGTGATAAGCGGTGTTCTGCTTCTCTTTCTCGGACATGACCATGGATTTGCGCTCGGCGCCCATCATGATCTTGTCTTTCGCCAATTCGAACTCTTTCATCTCAACGATGCGCTTGCCAGTACGGGCAGCGAACAGCGAAGCCTCGTTCACCAGGTTCGCCAAATCAGCACCGGAGAAACCGGGAGTACCACGGGCGATCACAGCCGGAGCTACGTCGTCACCCATTGGCACCTTGCGCATGTGCACTTTCAGGATCTGCTCACGACCGCGGATATCCGGCAGGCCGACCACAACCTGGCGGTCGAAACGGCCCGGACGCAGCAACGCAGGGTCCAGCACGTCCGGACGGTTGGTTGCGGCGATGACGATAATGCCGTCATTCATCTCGAAACCATCCATCTCTACCAGCAACTGGTTGAGGGTCTGCTCACGCTCATCGTGACCGCCACCCATGCCAGCGCCACGATGGCGACCAACGGCATCGATTTCGTCGATAAAGATGATGCATGGCGCGTGCTTCTTGGCCTGCTCGAACATATCGCGAACGCGGCTGGCGCCGACGCCGACAAACATCTCGACGAAGTCAGAACCGGAAATCGTGAAGAAAGGCACCTTGGCTTCGCCGGCAATCGCCTTGGCCAGCAAGGTTTTACCGGTACCCGGCGGGCCCACCATCAGCACACCGCGAGGAATACGGCCACCCAGGCGCTGGAACTTGCCCGGATCACGCAGGAACTCGACCAACTCGCCGACTTCTTCCTTGGCTTCGTCGCAACCTGCAACGTCAGCCAGGGTGGTCTTCACCTGATCTTCGGAGAGCAGGCGCGCCTTGCTCTTGCCGAAGCTCATCGGCCCGCCCTTGCCTCCCGCACCACCTTGCATCTGGCGCATGAAGAACATGAACACGGCGATAATCACCAGGATCGGGAAGCTGGCCACCAGGAGCTGGGTCCAGATGCTTTGCTGTTCAGGCTGCTTGCCTTCCACAATGACCTTGTTATCCACCAGGTCACCGATGAGACCGTTGTCCTGAATGGCTGGACGAATGGTCTTGAAGCTGTCGCCATCGTTGCGCTTACCGGTAATCACGTAGCCATCAACCGCTACGCGCTCGACCTTGCCATCCTTAACTTGCTGGATGAAGTCGGAATAGTTGAGGGTCTGCGGCTCGTTAGGGCTGGAGAAGTTGTTCATCACCGTCACCAGGACAGCCGCGATGATCAACCACAGGATCAGATTCTTTGCCATATCGTTCAATTAACTACCCTCTGAAGCAAGCTCCGCTACTGGCGCGCGCTTCGCATGATATTCACCGGCCTAACTTACTACATTACCTACAACTCTGGCAGGCGCCGTCTGTAACCCTTTGTGAAACTTTGACTACGCAATATTCGTAAAGCTTCGTGACGAAAGCGATATAAAAAAACCTATCGCCCTCCTCGAGTTTCTCAAAAACGCTCTTCGCTTGCAGCGCCTTCGACGCCGCGGAAGCCACGGCACAGCAGATACTGCTCCCTGGACCGGTCACGGGAAGAGTCCGGCTTGCGCGTCTGCACCTTGTCGAACAACTTGCGAATGTTCTTGTGGTACTCGTCGAAACCTTCGCCCTGGAACACCTTCACCAGGAAATCGCCACCCGGACGCAACACCCGACCCGCCAAATCCAGCGCCAGTTCACACAGGAACATGGCACGCGGCATATCAACAGCCGGTAATCCACTCATATTGGGGGCCATGTCGGAAATCACAAGGTCTACCTGCGAATTTCCCACAGCCTCCAGGATCTCGGCCAATACTTTGTCCTCGGTAAAATCGCCGTGAACAAAGGTCACGTCCGGGATGCTGTCCATCTCGAGGATGTCCGAAGCGATCAATCGGCCTTGCCCACCAATCAGACGACTGGTCACCTGGGACCAGCCACCGGGGGCCGCGCCGAGATCAATAACGCTCATGCCTGGACGAATCAATTTGTCCTTGTCCTGGATCTCCAGCAGCTTGTAGCTGGCCCGGGAACGGTAGCCGTCCTTTTGCGCCTTTTTGACGTAAGGATCATTGAAATGTTCTTGTAGCCACTTAAGGCTGGTTTTGGAACGGGCCACGGGCCACCTCGAAAAAATAAAACGGGTCGTGATTAACTGGGCGGTCCCGGACTCGCTCGGGTAAACTGGCCGCCGCTTTTTACAAGATCAGACGCAGGGGTCAGATTATGCCGCTCACTCAAGAGCAGAAGAAACAGTACAAATCCATTGGCCACCATCTGAAACCAGTTCTGATTGTGGCAGACAACGGTTTGACTGAGGGTGTGCTAGCCGAATTCGAGCGCGCACTGAACGATCACGAACTGATCAAGATCAAGGTCAACATCCTTGATCGCGAAGCGCGCCTGGCTGCCGTTGCAGAACTGTGCAAGGTCGGCAAAGCGGACCTGGTTCAGGTCATCGGCAAGATGGCGCTGCTGTATCGCAAGAACTTCAGCGTCAACAAGCAACTGTCGAACGTTCATCGCTTCAAATGATGAAAAGGGTCAAGGGCGTGCTTCGCGCGCCCCGCCACTCCATCCCGGCGCAGGCTGCGCAACCAGCACCAAGCCAGAGAACCCTAGCACAAGATAGCTGAACAACTGCCAGCGCAACGCTTGCGGCAGCCACACATGCACCATACAAAACATTGCGCATGCATACAGCGCCATCAACAGCAGTTGCCCGCGAATATCCCGCCACAAACTCTTCAAGCCTTCGGCCGTGATCAGCACCAACGCCTGAAGCATCACGCACGCCGCCGCAAAACCCACCAGCAACGCACTCAGCAATCCGTCGATCTCATCGATCAGCAGCGGCGCCAGGCCAATCAGGCCCAACGCCGGCAACACGCCAATATGTAACAGCCATAGGCCACCCACCCAAAGCATCTGAGAGAGCTGCCAAAGCATGGCGCCCGCACGCAGCGGGCGCCGCCTTTCAGATGTGACGAACTTCGACAATCTCGTACTCAATGACGCCGCTCGGCGTTTTCACGGCAACCACGTCGCCTTCTTCCTTGGCAATCAAGGCGCGAGCAATCGGTGAGCCGACAGAGATCTTGCCTTGCTTGAAGTCAGCCTCATCCTCACCCACGATCTGGTAGGTCACGCTTTCGTCGGTCTCGACGTTGGCGATTTCCACGGTCGTGCCGAAAATCACCTTGCCGGTATGCGGAATGGTGGTGACATCGATGATCACCGCGTTCTGCATACGGCCCTCGATGTCACGAATCCGCGCCTCGACCATACCCTGCTGCTCGCGAGCAGCGTGGTATTCGGCGTTTTCCTTCAAGTCACCCAGTTCGCGGGCCGTACCGATGTCCTGGCTCAGCTTTGGACGTACGACCTTGGTCAGATGGGCGTGCTCCTCTTCCAGGGCGCGCGCGCCCTGAACGGTCATCGGGTATTTGGTTATGCTCATGCCTTCAATCCTGCGTGTAGATCCTGCAAGCGACGCACGGTCTTTTCCGGACCGAACTTCAGCGCTTCACAGATAGCTTCGCCAGCAGCAATGGTAGTGGTGCAGTAAATCTTGTGCTGCAAGGCATTACGACGAATGGAATAGGAGTCCGCGATCGACTGGCGACCTTCGGTGGTGTTGATGATCAGGGTGACTTCGTCATTCTTGATCATGTCGACCACATGCGGACGGCCTTCCGTCACCTTGTTCACGCGACGTACTTTCAGGCCGGCAGCTTCGATCAGCTTGGCGGTCCCGGCGGTAGCCACGACTTCAAAACCCAAGTTGATCAGATCGCGGGCGACCCCTGCAACCAGTGGCTTGTCGTCATCACGTACGCTGATAAACGCAGTACCGCCGGTCGGCAGCACTTCGCTGGCACCCATCTGGGCCTTGGCGAACGCTTCACCGAAGGTATCGCCCACGCCCATCACTTCACCGGTGGACTTCATCTCCGGGCCCAGGATCGGGTCCACCCCAGGGAATTTGGCGAACGGGAACACCGCCTCTTTCACACTGTAGAAGTTCGGAATGATTTCCTTGGTAAAGCCGATTTCCTTCAGGGTCTTACCGGCCATCACACGCGCAGCGATCATGGCAAGGGACACACCGATGCACTTGGACACGAACGGTACGGTACGCGAAGCACGCGGGTTGACTTCGATGACGTAGATGTCTTCGCCTTGTAGCGCCAACTGTACGTTCATCAGGCCGACCACACCCAGTTCCAGGGCCATTTTCTTGACCTGTTCGCGCATCTCGTCTTGGATGTGCGCCGGCAGCGAGTACGGCGGCAGCGAGCACGCGGAGTCACCGGAGTGAACGCCGGCTTGTTCGATGTGCTGCATGATGGCGCCGATCACGACGTCAGTACCGTCGCAGACCGCGTCCACGTCCATTTCAATGGCGCAGTTGAGGAAGTGGTCCAGCAGCACCGGGCTGTCGTTGGAGACTTTCACCGCATCACGCAGGTAGCGCTTGAGTTCTTCTTCTTCGTAGACGATTTCCATCGCCCGGCCGCCCAGTACGTAGGACGGACGCACCACCAGCGGGTAGCCGATCTTGCTGGCCGCACGGATGGCTTCGTCTTCGCTGCGCACGGTGGCGTTCGGCGGCTGACGCAGGTTCAGGCGCTCAACCATCTGCTGGAAGCGCTCACGGTCTTCGGCACGGTCGATAGCGTCCGGGCTGGTACCGATGATCGGTACGCCGGCAGCTTCCAGGGCACGCGCCAGTTTCAACGGGGTCTGGCCGCCGTACTGGACGATCACGCCTTTAGGCTTCTCGACGCGGCAGATTTCCAATACATCTTCCAGCGTTACCGGCTCGAAGTACAAGCGGTCGGAAGTGTCGTAGTCAGTGGAAACCGTTTCAGGGTTGCAGTTGACCATAATGGTCTCGTACCCGTCTTCGCGCAGGGCGAGGGCGGCGTGTACGCAGCAGTAGTCGAACTCGATGCCCTGGCCGATACGGTTCGGACCGCCACCCAGGATGATGATCTTGTCGCGGCCCGTCGGCGCGGCTTCGCACTCTTCCTCATAGGTGGAGTACATGTAGGCCGTGTCGGTGGCGAATTCTGCGGCGCAGGTATCAACGCGCTTGTAGACCGGGAAAATATCCAGCTTGTGGCGATGAGTGCGCAGGTTCTTCTCGGTCACACCCAGCAGCTTGGCCAGACGCTGGTCGGAGAAGCCTTTGCGCTTGAGGCGGAACATCAGGTCGCGGTCGATAGACGACAGACCCAGCGTCTTGACCTTCTCTTCTTCCTTGATCAGATCTTCGATCTGCACCAGGAACCACGGGTCGATCATGTTCATGCCGAAGATATCTTCGACGCTCAGGCCGGCACGGAAGGCGTCAGCCACGTACCAGATACGCTCGGCGCCCGGCACGGTCAGCTCGCGCTTGAGGATGCTCATGCTTTCCGGGTTGCTCAGGTCGAGCTTCTCGTCCAGGCCGCAAACACCGACTTCCAGGCCGCGCAGAGCTTTCTGCAGGGATTCCTGGAACGTGCGGCCGATGGCCATGACTTCACCGACCGACTTCATCTGGGTGGTCAGGCGCGCATCCGCCTTGGCGAATTTTTCGAAGGCAAAGCGCGGCAGCTTGGTCACAACGTAGTCGATAGACGGCTCGAAAGACGCCGGCATAGCGCCGCCGGTGATTTCGTTTTGCAGCTCGTCCAAGGTGTAGCCGATAGCCAGCTTAGCGGCGATACGCGCAATCGGGAAACCGGTCGCTTTCGAGGCCAGCGCCGAAGAACGCGATACACGTGGGTTCATCTCGATCACGACCATGCGGCCGGTGTCCGGGCAGATGCCGAACTGAACGTTGGAACCGCCGGTTTCAACGCCGATCTCGCGCAGTACCGCCAGGGAGGCGTTACGCAGGATCTGGTATTCCTTGTCGGTCAGGGTCTGTGCCGGAGCCACGGTGATCGAGTCACCGGTGTGCACGCCCATCGGGTCGAAGTTTTCGATGGAGCAGACGATGATGCAGTTGTCCTTCTTATCGCGGACCACCTCCATCTCGTATTCTTTCCAGCCGATCAGCGACTCGTCGATCAGCAGCTCTTTGGTCGGCGACAGATCCAGGCCACGGGCGCAGATTTCTTCGAACTCTTCACGGTTGTAAGCGATACCGCCGCCGGTGCCGCCCATGGTGAACGACGGACGGATGATGCATGGGAAGCCCAGGGTCTCGAGGACCGCGTTGGCCTCTTCCATGCTGTGGGCGATACCGGAACGCGGGCACGCCAGGCCGATGGACTTCATGGCCTTGTCGAAACGCGAACGGTCTTCAGCCTTGTCGATGGTGTCGGCATTGGCGCCGATCATCTCTACGCCGAACTTTTCCAGGACGCCTTCGCGCTCTAGGTCCAAGGCGCAGTTCAGAGCGGTCTGGCCACCCATGGTTGGCAGCAGCGCGTCCGGACGCTCTTTTTCGATGATCTTGGCAACGGTCTGCCACTTGATCGGCTCGATGTAGGTGGCGTCGGCCATGGCCGGGTCGGTCATGATGGTGGCCGGGTTGGAGTTCACCAGGATGACGCGGTAGCCCTCCTCGCGCAGGGCTTTACAGGCCTGGGCGCCGGAGTAGTCGAATTCGCAGGCCTGGCCGATCACGATCGGGCCAGCGCCGAGAATCAGGATGCTTTTTATGTCTGTACGTTTTGGCATGGGTTTGTCACTCAAATCCGCAGGTCAGTCGGCAAGCCGTCTTGAACAATCTTTGAAGAGCCTGCGGGGGCCACCGCAATCCGGGGCCGCCCGCAGGCCACTCAGTCAGCGTCGCTTGGCCATCTCATTGATGAAACGGTCGAACAGCGGCGCTACGTCGTTCGGGCCCGGGCTGGCTTCAGGGTGGCCCTGGAAGCTGAACGCGCTCTTGTCGGTGCGCTCGATGCCTTGCAGGGAACCGTCGAACAGCGACTTGTGAATGGCGCGCACATTGCTCGGCAGGGAGGCTTCATCCACCGCAAAACCGTGGTTCTGGCTGGTGATCATCACAACGCCAGTGTCCAGGTCTTGTACCGGGTGGTTGGCGCCGTGGTGGCCGTGGCCCATTTTCAGGGTCTTGGCGCCGGAGGCCAAAGCCAGCAACTGGTGGCCAAGGCAGATGCCGAACACCGGAATCTCGGTCTCCAGCACGTCCTTGATGGCCTGGATAGCGTAGTCGCATGGCTCAGGGTCACCCGGGCCGTTGGACAGGAACACACCGTCCGGCTGCATCGCGAGCACTTCGCTGGCAGGGGTTTGCGCGGGCACCACGGTCACACGGCAACCGCGCTCGACCAGCATGCGCAGGATGTTGTACTTGACGCCGTAGTCATAGGCGACCACGTGGTAAGGCAGATCGGCAGCCTCGATAGTCGCGTGGCTGTCGGTCTTCAGATCCCACACAGTGGAACGCCACTCGTACTTCTCTTTGGCACTGACGACTTTCGCCAGGTCCATGCCCTTCAGGCCAGGGAAACCTTGCGCCGCGGCAATCGCCGCCTCTTCGGAGATATTGTCACCGACCATGATGCAGCCGTTCTGCGAGCCTTTTTCACGCAGGATGCGCGTGAGGCGGCGCGTATCGATACCGGCGATCGCCACAACGTTGTTGGCTTTCAGGTAATCGGACAGCGACATCGTGTTACGCCAGTTGCTCGCAACCAGTGGCAGGTCACGAATCACCAGGCCCGCCGACCAGACACGATCAGACTCGACATCTTCAGGCGTAGTGCCGGTGTTGCCGATGTGCGGATAGGTCAGGGTAACGATCTGTTGGGCGTAGGAAGGATCGGTAAGGATTTCCTGATAGCCGGTCATGGCAGTGTTAAACACCACCTCTCCAACGGTCTGACCGTCGGCTCCAATGGCTTCGCCGCGAAAAATGCTGCCATCAGCAAGGGCGAGTATGGCTGGCTTAGTCAAGAAGACCTCCCGTAAATAAAGCCTGAAAGGGCGATCGCAGGTTGTAAAAAAGCGGAGTGACGTATGGACACGTCACCCCGCTTCTTCACTGAATTATTCTGCGCGCTTTTAGTGGACACACTAAAGCTGTAGCTTACAGAAAAAGGCTTTTTTGGTCCACCGCTAATGAGCCTTAAAGGCAGGGGAATGCGACAGGACGTCGCCTAGCGGGTAAAAACGGGGGCACAGGATAATCCTGAGCCCCCGTTTTAGCTACTGCTTAGTGCAGGTCCAGCACGTCACGCATGTCGTACAGGCCCGGCTCGCGGCCATCCAACCAAAGCGCAGCACGCACCGCGCCCTTGGCGAAAGTCATGCGGCTGGAGGCTTTGTGCGTGATCTCCAGGCGCTCGCCTTCGGTGGCGAACAGCACGGTGTGATCACCAACCACATCACCACCGCGCACGGTTGCAAAACCGATGGTGTCGCGCGCACGCGCACCGGTATGGCCTTCACGCCCGTATACCGCCACTTTCGACAGATCGCGGCCCAGCGCATCGGCAATAGCTTCACCCATGCGCAACGCAGTGCCCGACGGAGCGTCGATCTTGTGACGGTGATGAGTCTCGATAATCTCGATATCAGCCTCATCACCCAGCACGCGCGCTGCCAGGTCCAACAACTTCAGCGACAGGTTCACGCCCACGCTGAAATTGGCGGCGAAGACGATCGGAATATCCTTGCCCGCCTCCGCCAGCAACTGCTTCTGCTCAGCACTCAAGCCAGTCGTGCCGATCACCATGGCCTTGCCCGCCTTACGGCAGAAGGCCAGATTTTTCAGCATCACTTCCGGCAGGGTGAAGTCGATCAGCACGTCGAATTCGTCCGCCACCTGCTCGAGGTTGCCAGACAGCGAGACACCGATGCGACCCAACGAGGCCAACTCACCTGCGTCCGCGCCGATCAACGTACTGCCTGGGCGAACAATCGCCGCCGTCAGCCCGGAGGCCGGCGAGCGTTGCTGCACCGCCTCGACCAGCGTCTTGCCCATGCGCCCGGCAGCGCCCATTACGGCTATACGTCGCATATTCAGATCCTTACAGGTCGCCGAAGAAGCGTTTTACACCGTCGAAGAAGCCCGTAGTCTTCGGCGAGTGCGAGTCATCGCCTTCCAGCGAGCTGCGGAACTCTTCCAGCAGTTCACGCTGACGACGATTCAGGTTCACCGGCGTTTCAACCGCCACACGGCACATCAGGTCGCCAGCACCGCCACCGCGCACGGGCGCAACGCCCTTGCCACGAATGCGGAACTGCTTGCCGGTCTGAGTCCCCTCGGGAATCTTGAGCTTGACCCGACCATCCAGCGTCGGAATCTCCAGCTCGCCACCCAGGGCCGCATCAACAAAGCTGATCGGCACTTCGCAGAACAAGTGCTTGCCGTCACGCTGGAAGATCGAGTGCTCGCGCACATTGATCACCACGTACAGGTCGCCCGTAGGGCCTCCCTGGGCACCCGCCTCGCCTTCGCCCGACAGGCGAATACGATCACCGGTATCCACACCCGCCGGTACCTTCACCGACAGCGTCTTGTACTCTTCAACGCGGCCTTCGCCGTGGCAGGAATCGCACGGATCGGAAATGATCTTGCCCTGGCCATGGCAACGCGGGCAGGTTTGCTGCACCGAGAAGAAGCCCTGCTGCATGCGCACCTGCCCGATACCGCCGCAGGTCGGGCAAGTGATCGGCGAGGAGCCTTTCTTCGCACCCGAGCCGTCGCACGGCTTGCAGTTGACCAGCGTCGGCACACGGATATTGACACTGGTGCCGCGCACGGCTTCTTCCAGGTTCAGCTCCAGGGTGTAACGCAAGTCACTGCCGCGCTGAGGGCCGCCACGCTGGCCGCCCCGGCCGCCGCCGAAGAAGTCGCTGAATACGTCACCGAAAATATCGGAGAAGTTCTGCCCCCCAAAACCGGCACCGCCGCCGCCCATGCTCGGGTCGACGCCAGCATGGCCATACTGGTCGTAAGCCGCACGCTTATTGGGATCACACAGGCATTCGTAGGCCTCGTTGGCCTCTTTGAACATCTCTTCGGATTCTTTGTTATCCGGATTACGGTCCGGGTGGTGTTTCATCGCCAGGCGACGGTAGGCCTTCTTCAGGTCCGCCTCGCTGGCGCCACGCTCCACACCCAACACTTCGTAATAGTCACGCTTTGCCATAAGTCTTTGCACTCTTAAGGACGTTCGACCTGGCCCTCCTGAACCCTGCCAAACTCGTTGAGCCCCAATACAGGCCCGGACCCAACTCACGTCAATTCAACGATCCTGGTCATTACTGCTTTTAGCCAGGGAGCCGGCCAAAAACGCGGTGACTGTCATTCGGAAAGCAGGAGCATTCCCGTTCACACCGCCAGCATCCGAGCGTTGTCGCATGCTGTAAAAATTCGCATACCCCAGACACGCCAACGCGGGAGCAAGCTCCCGCGCGGCGACATCCTACCAGTCACCGCTTGTGCGCGGTCAACCGGGCGACAACTTACTTGTTGTCTTTAACTTCTTCGAACTCGGCATCGACAACATCGTCGTGCTTGGCTTCAGGCTCTGCTTGTTGCGCAGCGCCGTCAGCCGGCTGGCCTTGCTCGGCGTACATTTTTTGAGCAACTGGCGCGGAGACTTTCGACAATTCCTCAACCTTGGCTTCGATGGCAGCCTTGTCGTCGCCTTTAATGGCGGCTTCCAGCGCAACCACTGCCGCTTCGATTGCAGTTTTCTCTTCGTCGGTCACTTTGTCGCCAGCATCAGCGATCATTTTGCGAGTCGAGTGAACCAGCGCGTCACCCTGGTTACGGGCGCCTGCCAACTCTTCGAACTTCTTGTCGGCTTCAGCATTGGTTTCAGCATCACGGATCATCTGTTGAATTTCTTCATCAGACAGGCCGGAGTTGGCCTTGATGGTGATCTTCTGCTCTTTGCCGGTGGCCTTGTCTTTCGCGCCGACGTGCAGGATGCCGTTGGCGTCGATGTCAAAGGTCACTTCGATTTGTGGCACGCCACGTGGTGCTGGTGGAATCTCAGCCAGGTCGAACTTGCCCAGGGACTTGTTCTGTGCGGCTTGCTTACGCTCGCCCTGCAGCACGTGGATAGTCACGGCGCCCTGGTTGTCATCGGCAGTCGAGAACACCTGGGATTTCTTGGTAGGAATCGTGGTGTTTTTCTCGATCAGCGCAGTCATCACGCCACCCATGGTTTCGATACCCAGGGTCAGCGGGCTTACGTCCAGCAGCAGCACGTCTTTCACATCACCGGCCAGTACGGCACCCTGGATGGCAGCACCCATGGCAACGGCTTCGTCCGGGTTCACGTCTTTACGGGCTTCTTTGCCGAAGAACTCGGTGACCAGCTTCTGAACCAGTGGCATACGGGTCTGACCGCCCACCAGGATCACGTCGTTGATCGAGCCAACGTCGATACCGGAGTCTTTCAGCGCGATGCGGCAAGGCTCGATGGTGCGCTGAACCAGGTCTTCAACCAGTGCTTCGAGCTTGGAACGCGAGATCTTCACGTTCAAGTGCTTAGGACCGGTAGCGTCTGCAGTGATGTACGGCAGGTTCACGTCAGTCGACTGAGCGGAAGACAGTTCGATCTTGGCTTTTTCAGCGGCTTCTTTCAGGCGCTGCATGGCCAGCGGGTCGCCCTTGAGGTTCATGCCGCTTTCTTTCTTGAATTCGTCAACGAGGTAGTCGATCAGACGAATGTCAAAGTCTTCACCACCCAGGAAGGTGTCACCGTTGGTGGCCAACACTTCGAACTGGTGCTCGCCGTCAACTTCTGCGATCTCGATCACGGAGACGTCGAACGTACCGCCACCCAGGTCGTAAACGATCACGGTGTGGTCGCCCTTGGCCTTGTCCATACCGTAAGCCAGCGCGGCTGCGGTTGGTTCGTTGATGATACGTTTTACATCCAGGCCCGCGATGCGGCCGGCGTCTTTGGTGGCCTGACGCTGGCTGTCGTTGAAGTAGGCAGGAACGGTGATCACCGCTTCAGTCACTGCTTCACCGAGGTAGTCTTCGGCGGTCTTCTTCATCTTTTTCAAGATTTCAGCCGAGATTTGCGGCGGCGACATTTTCTGGCCGTTCACTTCAACCCAGGCGTCACCGTTGTCGGCCTTGGCGATTTTGTAAGGCACCATCTTGATGTCTTTCTGTACGACTTCTTCGTCGAACTTACGACCGATCAGACGCTTTACCGCGTACAGGGTGTTGTGCGGGTTGGTCACCGCCTGACGCTTGGCCGATTGACCGACGAGGATTTCACCGTCGTTGGCGTAAGCGATGATCGACGGAGTGGTACGTGCGCCTTCGGCGTTTTCAATAACTTTTGCAACGCCGTTTTCCAGCACGGAGACGCAGGAGTTGGTGGTCCCCAGGTCGATACCGATAATTTTGCCCATGATTTACTCTCCCGAAACTTGAATTTGGTTGCCGCAGCAGTTTTGGCTAACTGCGGCAGCACTTAAACGCTTGACTTATAGATGGGGGCCTTGCGGCGGATTTCAAGCCTGCTCATCAATAGAAGGTGCAACGGGTGAAGGAGCCTTGCTCACCACCACCATTGCCGGACGCATCAGGCGACCGTTGAGCTGGTAACCCTTTTGGAACACCTTGATGACGCTATTGGGTTCCAGGTCATGGCTTTCCTGCATGGCCATGGCTTGGTGATGTTCTGCATTGAACGGCTCGCCGGCTTGCGGATCGATCGCTTCCAACTGATAACGTTTCAGGGTGTCCTGGAACATTTTCAGGGTCAGCTCGATACCTTCGCGCATTGGGCGGATGTTTTCATCGTCCGGGTTGGACAACTCAAGACCACGCTCCAGACTGTCGATGATCGGCAGCAGGTCACCGGCGAATTTTTCCAGCGCGAACTTGTGAGCCTTCTCTACATCCTGCTCGGCACGGCGGCGGACGTTCTGCAGATCGGCGGCAACACGCAACGATTGATCCTGCGCAGCGGCCAATTGCTCTTCGAGCACTTGCACACGAGTCGCCAGTTCATCACCGGCAGCCGAATTGGCGTCTGGAGTTTGCGTATCCTGCGTCTGTTCGTCAGCCATAGATTTCTCCTTTCAAAATCATGCGCGAACTCAACTCGCGCTTCTGCTCCGGTATATGGGGCCACAATTTTCAGGTTCAAGGGCGCAGGCGTTACCAAAAGTCTTTCGATTGACCTGGATCATTTCCTTCTCGCTCATTCCACATCGCGCTAAAAAAATTCGAGACTCAAGCAAATCGAGCTAAGCGTCAGGATTGTCAGGCCTGAACAAAACACTGTATAAATAACCAGACCTAAAGCCTGGGAGCGGCCGTCATGCTCGTGCACCTGTCTGTACATAACTACGCCATCGTTGAACATCTGGATCTTGAACTGGATCGCGGGATGAGCGTAATCACAGGCGAAACCGGCGCCGGCAAGTCGATCATGCTCGACGCCCTCGGCCTGACGCTTGGCGACCGCGCCGACAGTGGCGTGGTACGCCCTGGCTCCGACAAGGCTGACATCCTGGCCACCTTCGACCTGGCGGACATACCCGAAGCCGAAGCATGGCTGGCCGAGCGCGACCTTAATAATGAAGGCCCCTGCATTCTGCGCCGGGTGATCACCGCCGAGGGGCGCTCCCGCGGCTATATCAACGGCACGCCTTGCCCACTGGGCGACCTGAAAGCCCTGGGCGAATTGCTGATCGATATCCACAGCCAGCACGAACACCAATCCCTGCTGAAAACCGATACCCACCGTCGCCTGCTCGATGAGTACGCCGGCGCCACCGATCTTTCCCGGCAAGTTCAACTGGCCGCCCAACGCTGGCGCCAGACACGCCAGGAACTGGAACGCCTCTCCAACTCCGGCGACGAACAACGCGCCCGCCACCAGTTGCTCAGCTACCAATTGGAAGAGCTCGAAAGCCTTGGCCTGGGTGAGACAGAGCTGGAGCAACTTGAGCAGGAACACAAGAACCTGACCAACGCCGAAACCTTGCTGGGCATCTGCCGCCAGGTCGTCGAGCAATGCAGCGAGAGCGACTCCGGCAATGTGCTCAACGCACTGACCGCCAGCCTCAACCGCCTGTCCAGCGTGAACAATGCTTCCGGCTCACTGAGCGAAGCGACCACCCTGCTGACCAGCGCGCAGATCCAGGTTGAAGAGGCCGTGGGCGAACTCAATCGCTTCCTGGACCACTTCGACGCTGACCCAGCTCGCCTGCAGGAAATAGAAGAGCGCCTGGACACTATTTATACCCTGGCTCGCAAGCATCGAATCCAGCCGACCGAAGTCGCAACCATGCAGCAGAAACTGCTGGATGAAATCGAAACACTCAACGCGAACGACGAATCCATCGAACGACTGGGCGAGGAGCTCGCTTCGTTTGCCCGTCATTATCAGGAAAAGGCCCGGGAGCTGAGCGCTCTGCGCCAGCAGGCAGCGACTAGCCTGGCAAGCGCCGTTGAGCTGGAAATCCAACGCCTGGGCATGCCAGGCGGGCGCTTCACCATCGAGTTGCATCCCAACGCCACTCAAGAATTGCAGCCCCATGGGCTGGAGCACGTCGAACTGCTGGTGAGTGCCAACCCCGGGCAACCGCTCAAGGCCCTGGCCAAAGTGGCCTCCGGCGGCGAACTCTCGCGCATCAGCCTGGCGATCCAAGTGATTACCGCCCAGACCTCACGGGTACCCACATTGGTATTCGATGAAGTGGATGTGGGCATTGGCGGGCCAACCGCAGAAATTGTTGGCCAATTGCTGCGTCGCCTGGGAGATCGTGGCCAGGTGCTTACGGTGACCCACTTGCCGCAAGTGGCAGCCCAAGGGCATCAGCACCTGTTTGTGCATAAGGTGCGCGGTAGCGACGCGACACACACCGCCGTCTCCAAGCTGAACAAGTCGGAACGGGTGGAAGAAGTGGCGCGGATGCTCGGCGGTATCGACTTGACCAAGGAGTCCTTGGCTCACGCGAAAAAAATGGTGGTGGCCGCGAAGGCTTGAAGCGACATTTTCCACTCTATAGAAAGCACGAAGGCGACCCGAGGGTCGCCTTCAATCGTTTCGCAAAGCAAAACTGCGTCGATTTTTACTTTTTCTTACGGATGTACAACACGAGATTGTGATCGACCAAATCGAACCCGTGCTCCTCAGCAATCTTGTGCTGCAGCGCTTCGATTTCAGGGCTGGTGAACTCGATAACCTCATTGGTATCCAGGTCAACCATGTGGTCATGGTGACCACCGTCAGCCAATTCAAACACCGCATGACCGCCGTCGAAATTATGACGAACCACCAGCCCTGCGGCTTCAAACTGGGTCAGTACACGGTAGACCGTGGCCAGGCCGACGTCCTCGTTAGACTCCATCAGCGCCTTGTAAACATCTTCGGCACTCATGTGGCGCTGCTCAGCAGAATCGAGCATTTGTAGAATCTTGACTCGTGGCAGAGTCACTTTGAGACCGGCTTTGCGTAGTTCGCTATTTTCAACCATGGTTAGCTTTCTCGCGGATGCTGCTTCGCAGCTTCTCTTAATACGGGTATGATCGGCGTTTACGTTGTCCCAGCCAAGATAGTGGAAGTCGCCCACCGATGCAAAACACCAAGCTCTTGCTAACCAGTTTCACCTTTGTGGGACTGCTCGCACTCGCCGGTTGTTCATTCCCCGGGGTTTACAAAATCGACATCCAGCAGGGCAATGTCGTCACGCAGGACATGATAGACCAGTTACGCCCGGGAATGACCCGACGGCAAGTACGGTTTATCATGGGTAATCCCCTGCTGACCGACACTTTCCATGCCGATCGCTGGGATTATCTCTACAGCCTGCAGCCTGGTGGCGGTGAACGCCAGCAGGAGCGCGTCAGTGTCATCTTCAATGGCAATGACCAGCTCGTGAGCCTGTCCGGCGACTTCATGCCCGGCGTAAGCCGCGATGAAGCCTTGCTGGGCAAGGACAGCGGCACCAACGTGACCGCCCCTGCGCAGGAAGCTGAAAAACCGAAATCCGAGGTACCGGCCAAGCCTGGTTCGTTGCTGGACACCATCCAGAAAGACATCGACAACGTGGAAACCGTGCCCGTCCCGACGCCTGAGCCTCTGGACACCAGCCCGCAATAATTTTGCGCTCGATAAAAAGCCCGGCATGCCGGGCTTTTTGTTGCCTGCCATTTACATAGGCATCTACATAACCTTGGTGCGACGCTGAACCTGTGGGAGCTGGCTTGCCTGCGAAAGCGATCTGACAGTCGACCAGGATCCTGGATCAGATCGAGTACATATCCGTTATCGGGACCGCCCCCTTCCACATTTGGATCGTGGGCATCAGGTAGATATGCGCCGGCTATCAGGGCGTCATCGCAGGCAAGCCAGCTCCCACAGTTGGATCGCGGCGCTCCAGATAGCTAGGCTGCCACTTGGCAAGCTCAAGAATTCGTTTGCCTGGCCAATGCCGCCTTGGCCGCGCGTAGCCTGCGCACCTCTTTAGGGTCGGCCAGCAAAGGCCGGTAGATCTCAATACGGTCGCCTGCTTGTACGCAACGCGCCCCGGCATCCACGACAACCTTGCCAAATATACCCAGCGGGCAATCAGCCAGATCAACGTCAGGAAAATGCGCCGCTATTCCCGACGCCCGCACCGCCTCGCGCAAACTAGTGCCTTCAGCCACCTTTACCCCCAGCAACACCTGGCGATCCTCAGCGGCGAACACCACCTCAATCTCAACCATGCAGTTGCTTGGCGCGCTGACAGAACGCGTCCACCAAGGTATTGGCTGCCTGATTGAACAAAGGCCCTAAAGTCGCACGAACAATCGGCCCGGCATAATCAAACGAAAGATCCAGGCTGATCTTGCAGGCCTTGTCCGTCAGCGCCTTGAACACCCACACGCCATGTAGCTGGGTGAACGGCCCTTCCTGCAGGTTCATTTCGATGGATTGGCCCGGCACCAGCACATTGCGCGTCACAAAATGCTGGCTGAGGCCGCCCTTGGCCACCCCCACACTGGCAACCATGTGCTCGTCACTGCTCTCCAGAACCTCGGCTGTCGAGCACCAAGGCAGAAACTCCGGGTAACGCGCCACGTCGTTGACCAGGTCATAGAGCGCCTGCGCCGGGTAGGGCAACAGGGCCGAACGTTGAATATGCGTCGTCATGTGAGCGTTACTTCCACTGCTTAAGGCAAACATCGCGAAAGAACAGCCCAATCCGCGAGAGAAAAAAACCAAAGAACTGCCCGCATTGTCCGGGATTCGTCCAACTCGCTCAAGCACACAGGTTGACCGTAGCCGACACGCTCGCAACTCCCTATAATGCCGCCCCTATGGCTAAACAAAAGAAACACCCCACAGGGACCATCGCGCAAAATAAAAAAGCGCGACACGATTACTTCATCGAACATCGGTTCGAGGCTGGTCTGGTCCTGGCCGGCTGGGAAGTAAAAAGTCTGCGTGCCAGCAAACTGCAGCTGGTCGACAGTTATGTGCTGCTCAAGGATGGCGAGGCATGGCTGCTTGGCAGTCATATCACCCCGTTGACCACCGCGAGCACCCACGTGATTGCCGACCCGGTGCGTACGCGCAAGTTGTTGCTCAATGCCCGCGAACTCGAAAAGCTCGCCGCAGCCGTGCAGCAAAAAGGCTACGCGTGCATCTGCTTGTCCTGGTACTGGAGCAAGCACCTGGTCAAATGCGAAATCGCATTGGGCAAGGGCAAGAAGGAATACGACAAGCGCGACACCGAGCGCGAGCGCGACTCCAATCGCGAGCTGCATCGCGCCGTGCGCAACAAAGGCAAGGAAGAGTAATCCTTGTGACGGTGTAGCCCACGCGGGCTACATCCCTTTGCGTCGCTCCGCCCGAGCCACACGCTGAACCTCCTGACGCACCTCCTCCAACACCTCCTGCACATACAGCAGATGCCGTGTCGAGACCTCACGCGCCTGCTCGGCCCGACCCTCGATGATGGCCAGGTACAAGTCCCGATGCTGATTGATCAGCATGTCGCGGGTCTCGGTACGCTGCTGGTACATGCCACCAATATTCGTCACCACGTTACGCTTGAGCAGGTCGAACAGCCCGCGAATGGTGTGCAGCAACACGGCGTTATGACTGGCTTCGGCAATCGCCAAGTGAAACCTTGCATCCGCAGCCCCCTCCTCCACTCGGCTCACCTCGTCGGCGCGCGCATAGCAATCCTGCAACGCCTCAAACGCTGCAGTCAGCCGTTCACGGTCAACCTCGGTGGCGCGTAACGCCGCGTAGTAGGCACACGAAGCCTCAAGGGTCTGGCGAAACTCCAGCAGATCGCGCTGCGCTTCGGGATTGCTTTCCAACAAGTGCAGCAGCGGATCGCTGAAGGTCGAACCCAGGGAGTCCACCACATAGTTGCCACCGCCCTGGCGACTGACCAGCAACCCCTTGGCCGCCAGTTTCTGAATCGCCTCACGCAACGACGGGCGCGATACACCAAAGCGCTCAGCCAACGCGCGCTCGGCCGGCAAGCGCTCGCCCGACTTCAGCGTGCCCTCGAGAATCATCCCCTCAAGCTGCTCGACAATATCGTCAGACAAACGGCGCTGACGCACCTGATCAAACCCCATAACTCACTCTCCACCATCCCGACCACTCGCCGGGGCCCCTATTCTGGCCTATCGACGTGCCGGCAGCACCTATCAGAACGCCTTCAATTTCGCCGATCAGAACACTCCGCCTCCCGACCTACGACCAAAGTTTCGCAGGCGGCAAATTGACACACCCCTGCCCTGGCTCTTAATCTAGCCCACAGCGATTGTAAATTGGTATTACCAATTACCCAAGCTCACCAAACAACAACAATCAGGGGCCACCCCATATGCAAACCTGGCAACAGCTTTACAGCCCACTCGGCAGCCTCGGCCTGTCCGCACTGGCCGCCGTCACTCCCATCGTATTCTTCTTCCTGGCGCTGGCCGTGTTCCGCCTCAAAGGCCATGTGGCCGGCAGCATCACCTTGGCCCTGTCGATCCTGGTCGCCATTTTCGCCTTCCAGATGCCGGTAGACATGGCGCTGGCTGCGGCCGGTTACGGTTTTGCCTACGGCCTGTGGCCCATCGCCTGGATCATCGTCGCGGCGGTATTCCTGTACAAATTGACGGTCAAGAGCGGCCAGTTCGAAATCATCCGCAGCTCCGTTCTGTCGATCACCGACGACCAGCGCTTGCAGGTGTTGTTGATCGGTTTTTGCTTTGGCGCCTTCCTCGAAGGCGCGGCCGGTTTCGGCGCGCCCGTGGCAATCACCGCCGCGCTGCTGGTGGGCCTGGGCTTCAACCCGCTGTACGCCGCCGGCCTGTGCCTGATCGCCAATACCGCGCCTGTGGCCTTCGGCGCATTGGGCATTCCGATCATCGTCGCCGGCCAGGTCACCGGTATTGACGCGTTCAAGATTGGCGCCATGACCGGCCGCCAACTGCCGCTGCTGTCGCTGTTCGTGCCGTTCTGGCTGGTGTTCATGATGGACGGCCTGCGCGGCGTTCGCGAAACCTGGCCTGCAGCCCTGGTGGCCGGCTTGAGTTTTGCCGTCACCCAATATTTCACCTCGAACTTCATTGGCCCGGAATTGCCGGACATCACCTCGGCACTCGCCAGCCTGATTGCCCTGACGCTGTTCCTGAAAGTCTGGCAACCCAAGCGCACCGCAGGCGCACAAATTGCCGGCGCCACCTCCAGCGTGGCGGTCACTTCCAGCGCCGGCGGCTTCGGCTTGCCACGCAACACCGTGGTTTCGCCCTACAGCCTGGGGCAAATTTTCAAGGCGTGGTCGCCGTTCCTGATCCTCACCGTACTGGTGACCATCTGGACCCTCAAACCCTTCAAGGCCCTGTTCGCCGCGGGCGGTTCGATGTACGGCTGGGTGTTCAATTTCGCGATCCCGCACCTGGATCAACTGGTGGTTAAAGTCGCGCCCATCGTGACCAACCCGACCGCCATCCCGGCCGTCTTCAAGCTGGACCCGATTTCGGCCACCGGCACTGCGATTTTCTTCTCGGCACTGGTCTCCATGCTTGTGTTGAAAATCGACATCAAAACTGGTCTTACCACTTTAAAAGAGACCTTCTTTGAACTGCGCTGGCCGATCCTGTCCATCGGCATGGTGCTGGCATTCGCCTTCGTCACCAACTACTCCGGCATGTCCTCGACCATGGCCCTGGTTCTGGCTGGCACCGGTGCTGCCTTCCCGTTCTTCTCGCCTTTCCTTGGCTGGCTGGGGGTTTTCCTGACAGGCTCCGACACCTCATCCAACGCCCTGTTCAGCTCACTGCAGGCCACCACTGCGCACCAGATCGGCGTCAACGACACCCTACTGGTAGCCGCGAACACCAGCGGTGGCGTGACCGGCAAAATGATCTCGCCGCAATCAATCGCCGTGGCCTGCGCCGCCACCGGCCTGGTGGGCAAGGAGTCCGACCTGTTCCGCTTTACCCTCAAGCACAGCCTGTTTTTTGCCACCATCGTCGGGCTGATCACCTTGGCGCAGGCGTACTGGTTCACCGGTATGCTGGTGCACTGAGACCTGCACGTAATAGGGTAAGAATCGACGCCGGGGCACCCTTCCGGCGTCTGCTATTTCTGGAGGACCGATGAGCCTGCCTGCTGCTTTCCTGAGCGACGTCGCACAACTGATCCCGCAAGATCGCCGCTTCGACGATCCACTTTCCACCCTCGCCTTCGGCACCGACGCCAGCTTCTACCGACTGATCCCACAGCTGGTGATCCGCGTGGAGTCAGAAGACGAAGTGGTAACACTGCTGCAACTGGCCCAGCGCGACCGCGTACCGGTGACCTTCCGTGCCGCAGGCACCAGCCTCTCGGGCCAGGCCATCAGCGACTCGGTATTGATCGTGCTGGGTGATAACTGGAACCACCGCGAAATTCGCGGGCAAGGCACCCAGATCCGCCTGCAACCGGGTGTGATCGGCGCCCAGGCCAACGCCTGGCTCGCACCGTTCGGGCGCAAGATCGGCCCGGACCCTGCGTCCATCAATGCTTGCAAGATCGGCGGTATCGTCGCCAACAACGCCAGTGGCATGTGCTGCGGCACGGCACAAAACACCTACCACACCCTGGCGGGCATCCGCCTGGTACTGGCCGATGGCAGCCGCCTGGACACCGAAGATGCCGCCAGCGTGCAAGCCTTCCGCCAGTCACATGGCGCACTGCTTGAACGCCTGGCCTTATTGGGCCGCGAGACACGAGCAAATACTGAGCTGGCGGCAAAGATCCGCCACAAATACCGTCTGAAAAATACCACCGGCCTATCGCTCAACGCCCTGGTGGATTTCGATGACCCGCTGGATATCCTCAGCCACCTGCTGGTCGGCTCCGAGGGCACCCTGGGGTTTATCAGTGCGGTCACCTACGACACCGTGATCGATCACCCCAACAAAGCCTCGGCGCTGATCGTCTTCCCGGATGTCGAAACCTGCTGCAACGCCGTCACCGTGCTGAAAACCCAGCCAGTCTCCGCCGTTGAACTGCTGGACCGACGCAGCATGCGCTCGGTGCAGGACAAACCAGGCATGCCTGCTTTCGTACAGCACCTATCGGAAAACGCCTGCGCACTATTGATCGAATCCCGCGCCGCTTCGCCATCGCTGCTGCACGAACAACTGACGCGCATCATGGCGTCCCTGGCGGCGTTTCCCGTGGAGCAACAAGTCGACTTCACGGAAGACCCACTGGAAAACGCACGCCTGTGGGCCATCCGCAAAGACACCTTCCCGGCCGTAGGTGCCGTGCGCAAAACCGGCACCACCGTAATCATCGAAGACGTGACCTTCCCGGTCGAACAACTGGCGATTGGCGTGAACCGCCTGATCGCACTGTTTGACAAACATCACTACGACGAAGCCATCCTTTTCGGACACGCCCTGGAAGGCAATCTGCACTTTGTGTTCACCCAAGGCTTCAACAGCAGCGAAGAAGTCGCACGCTATCAAGCATTCATGGACGACGTCGCGCAACTGGTGGCCGTGGAGTTCGGTGGCTCGCTGAAGGCTGAACACGGCACCGGCCGCAATATGGCCCCTTTCGTCGAACTGGAATGGGGCAGCGACGCTTATCAACTGATGTGGCAGCTAAAGCGCCTGCTCGACCCCAACGGCATCCTCAACCCGGACGTGGTACTCAGCGAAGACCCGCAGATCCACCTCAAACACCTCAAGCCGTTGCCCGCCGCCGATGAGCTTGTGGATAAGTGCATCGAGTGCGGGTTCTGCGAACCGGTGTGCCCTTCAAAAGGCCTGACCCTGAGCCCGCGCCAGCGCATCGTGATCTGGCGCGATATCCAGGCGAAAAAACGCGCAGGCGTGGACACCACCGAACTGGAAGAGGCCTACCACTACCAGGGCATCGACACCTGCGCCGCCACTGGCTTATGCGCGCAACGTTGCCCTGTAGGCATCAATACCGGCGACCTGGTGAAAAAGCTGCGCAGCCGCGAGGCCAACCGTACGAAAACCGCTGACTGGCTCGCCAGCCATTTCGCCACCGCGCTGCAAGGTGCGCGCTTTACCCTGCACGTCGCCAACGGTGCGCGCATGCTGCTGGGTGCCCCACGGCTGGCCAAGCTCTCAAGCACGCTGACCAAGCTGTCCAAAGGGCAAATACCGCAGTGGACCAACGCCATGCCACAGCCCGAAAAAGCCATCCGCTTTAGCCCTGCAGTGAGGGACGCACGCCCGCGCGTGGTTTACCTGGCCGCCTGCGTCTCCCGCGCCATGGGCCCGGCAGCCGGCGATAAAGAGCAGATGTCGCTGTACGACAAAACCCGCCAGTTGCTGGAAAAAGCCGGCTACCAGGTAGTCTTCCCCGACAACCAGGACAGCCTCTGCTGCGGCCAACCCTTCGCGTCCAAAGGCTACGCCGAGCAGGCCGAACACAAACGCCAGGAACTGATCGGCGCCCTGCTCCACGCCAGCCGCGGCGGCCTCGACCCGATCTACTGCGACACCAGCCCCTGCACCCTGCGCTTGGTGCAAGAGTTGGGAGAAACGCGCCTGGACCTCTACGACCCCGTGCGCTTTATCCGCACCCACCTGATGGACCGCCTCGACTTCACACCCCAGGAAGCGCCCATCGCCGTGCACGTCACCTGCAGCACCCAGCACCTGGGCGAGAGCCAGGCCCTGATCGAACTGGCGCGACGCTGCGCAAAAACCGTGGTGATCCCCGAAGGCATTCATTGCTGCGGCTTTGCCGGCGACAAAGGCTTCACCACCCCGGAACTCAACGCCCACGCCCTGCGCTCGCTCAAGGATGCCGTGCAATATTGCAGCGAAGGCATCTCCACCAGCCGCACCTGCGAGATCGGCCTGAGCCAACATGGCGGCATCGACTACCACGGCCTGGTCTACCTGGTAGACCGCGTCACCCGCGCCCGCGCCCACTGACCCGGCAAAAAAACCGAACCCTGGCGCACCGGCGCAGTCATCTGCATAGGCCTCGACAAACGAGGCCCATCAGTGATGTCGCTGGCAGCGGTTGCACGCCAGCAGCGTCGAGCCCTTTTGCGCAAGGAGACACCCTATGAAGCGTTCCGCTCTTGCTGGCTTGTTCATGACCGCTGCGATGCTCGCCTCCCCCGCTTTCGCCGCCAGTGACAAAGACCTGTGCCAGATCAACCTGGACAAAATCAACAACGGCAAAGCCCTGCTCGCCACCGACACCAGCGGTAAAAGTGGCGAAATAGACACCGCCGTCTCCCAGGCCAAGGCCGCCCACGCCGCAGGTGACGAGAAGAAGTGCATCGAAATCACCTCCAAGGCCCTGCAAGACCTGCAGAACAGCGAGAAAGGCGGCCAGTAAGCGAGAGGGCCAACCTTCGGGTTGGCCTTCGCTGACGTTTTGGCGTACACTGCACAGGCTTGTCACTCACTAAGAAACAACGAGTTACAAGCACGGGGCCGTTTAGGATTCGACGCCGGTCGCGAAACTTTAGGTGCATGCCGAGTTGGTAACAGAACTCGTAAATCCACTGTTGCAACTTCTTATAGTTGCCAATGACGAAAACTACGGCCAGGAATTCGCTCTCGCTGCGTAAGCAGCCTTAGCCCTGAGCTTCTGGTACCTTCGGGTCCAGCAATCACCAGGGGATGTCTGTAAACCCAAAGTGATTGTCATATAGAACAGAATCGCCGTGCAGTACGTTGTGGACGAAGCGGCTAAAACTTACACAACTCGCCCAAAGCACCCTGCCCTTCGGGTCGCTGAGGGTTAACTTAATAGAAACGGCTACGCATGTAGTACCGACAGCGGAGTACTGGCGGACGGGGGTTCAAATCCCCCCGGCTCCACCACTTCATCATCTAAAGACGTCCACGGACGTCTTTTTTTGTGCCTGAAATCCAGTAAATACGCGGCTTCCAGGGCTTCCGGGGACTTTTGAGGATTTCTGAGTTCCAGGCGCTTTGGTATCCCAGGTGGTATCCCGGGCTGCCAAGTGCTACTTTCAGGATACCAAAACGGTGCTGGAGGTAGCCCCCATGCCTACTAACGCAACCCGCCTCTCCGATCGCCAGCTCAAGGCAGTCAAGGCAACTGGTAAAGACTTCGTTCTCAGCGACGGCGACGGCCTGCAGCTTCGAGTACGCGCCAGCGGCTCGATGATGTGGAATTTCAATTATCGCGAGCCGTTGACCAGAAGCCGTCTTAATATGGCGCTCGGTCCATACCCCGACCTCTCATTAGCGAATGCTCGGAAGAAAGCAGTCGAGGCGCGAGAGCTACTTGCTCAAGGCATTGATCCCAAAGCCCAGCGCGATGAGCAAAGGCAAGCCAGGCTGGCTGAGACCGAACACACCTTCGAGAAGATAGCCACCGCCTGGTTCGAACTGAAGAAAGACTCAGTGACGCCAGCGTATGCCGAGGACATTTGGCGTTCACTCACGCTGCATGTTTTTCCGAGCATGAAGTCGACGCCGCTTTCTGAAGTCAGTGCTCCTATGGTGATCAAGCTCCTTCGCCCGATTGAGGCCAAAGGCAGCCTCGAAACAGTGAAGCGGCTGAGCCAACGACTCAACGAGATCATGACTTACGGGGTGAACTCCGGACTGATTTTCGCTAACCCTCTCAGCGGCATTCGGGCGGTCTTCAAGAAGCCCAAGAAAGAGAACATGGCCGCGCTACGACCCGAAGAGCTATCCGAGCTCATGATCGAAATCGCGAACGCCAGCATCAAGCGAATCACCCGCTGCCTGATCGAATGGCAACTGCACACCATGACCCGTCCTGCCGAAGCGGCTACCACCCGATGGGTAGACATCGACTTTGACAAACGCATCTGGACCATCCCGCCGGAGCGCATGAAAAAGCGTCGTCCGCACACCATCCCGCTGACCGAACAGGTACTCGCGTTACTGGAGACGCTCAAGCCCCACAGCGGCCACAGGGAATACGTGTTCCCGGCAGATAGGAATCCGCGCACCCACGCCAACAGCCAGACCGCCAACATGGCGTTGAAACGCATGGGCTTCCAGGACCGCTTGGTCAGCCACGGCATGCGCTCCATGGCTAGCACCATCCTGAACGAGCATGGGTGGGATCCGGAGCTGATCGAAGTCGCGCTGGCGCATGTCGACAAGGACGAAGTCCGAAGCGCTTACAACCGAGCTGACTACATCGAACGCCGGCGTCCGATGATGGCTTGGTGGAGCGAGCACATCCAGAAAGCGGCCACTGGCAACCTGTCGGCATCTGCGATCAATCAAACCAGAGACCACAACGTCGTGCCTATACGGTGAGCGCTCACCGGATGCCGCCGGTAACCGAAAATGACTCCCCAGATGGAGTGATGGTTGATTTGGCGACAGTGGCGACACCGGCGACAACCCGCGTAATACCTGGTTTGCAGCATGGCGACAGAAGTGGCGACTGTCGCCGTTGCAAGCCTCCCTCTTGGGGCTTTCTCGGCCAAGCCCACGCGAGCGGGAAGGCTCCGCATTCCCACTCGCATGGGCTCTGCGTAATTACATCTCATTTGACCACCTAATTGCATTGCCACTGACCAGTCATTCGCATTCGCGCTGACCAACCGTTTGCAGTTGATGGATGTCAGCGGATGCCACTCAGCCGCGAGTGCGTCAGCCAAGCACTGAAGGACTGCAACCGCCCCATAGCTGTCGGTGGCGACAGGCAAGAATCGGCCAAAAGCAGGCACTCGAAACGCTACTAAGCTAGGGACGATTCATAGCACCGTTTTTAGCCTCCGCCCGCGACTGCAGATCGCACAAGCAGAATAGGGGAAATGATAGGATCCTGGCCGAGCCGAAATCCTAGAAAGGGGCAATGTGATGGTTTCACGATTAGCAGAGATCGGGCATGAGATCCTTCTCAAGGAGGAAGCCGAGGAGTCCATGTTTGTGTGCCTGGCGTGCATTGGTGACACCTGGCTCAAAGGTCGCCCCTCCAAACGTGCGATGCCACGGGTCTGCGCTTCCTGTGGAACGTCCACGCTGGTGGCACTCACTTCCAAGACAATTGCAGATACCATCAAGAACAAACTTTCAGATCACTTTGCCATCGACTATGGGCTTTACCCAGGCTACGAAATGACGCTCAGTCAAATCATTGGTCGTGCAATCCGCAGTGAATCGGAAGCTGTGTGCAACGCGGTAGCCGAACGGCTCATAGACCCGGATGCAGATGAGGAACACTTTTACTTCCACGGGCAGGAATATTGCCGGGCATCCAGCCGATTCGAGTCCGAGGAACATGAGCGGTGGTGGATCGAGGGTGAGTGGACGCAAGTAGCAACTGAGCTGGTTCATGGCCGTAGGTTTTTCAATACCAATGCCAGCCGGTTTTTTGAATCCCTGATGGCTGAAGCGATGCTGGCCGGTAGTGATGCAAATGCTGACACGACCGCGGTCGTCAAGGTAATCCCTGAGAACACTTGTTTTTATCGAGCACGAATCGCCGCTACACATGCGCAAATCCAGGAGTTTCAAAAAAATCCTTCCAAGGAATTAGGAGCGCCCCCCAAGGATCGCGCGGCGAACAACCGGATGAGCCCGGCAGGCGTGCCCTTGCTCTACGTGGCCGCCGACGCCCAGACAAGTATTGCTGAGGTACGGCCTTCGATTGGAGACAAGGTGGTGGTAGGGGAATTTATCTCCAATCGGCATTTGGAGTTTTTTGATTTCACGGCACTTACTGCGCTTCAGCACAAAGAAATCAGCTGGTTCGAGCCTGGCTATCGGGAGCGCACTGACCGTCGGTTGTTGCTTGAGTATCTCCACGATCTGATCGCCCGCCCTGTGCGCGCTACCGATACAGATTATGTAATGACCCAAGCGCTGGCTGAGTTCATTCGGTACTACCGAAAGCAGAGGTTTGATGGCATCTCGTTCCGCTCAGTGCAGCGAGAGGGTGGCGTCAACTACGTGATTTTCGATAGGAGCAAGCCTGAGGCATTGCAGACCCCCGATTGGGTCCCCCAGTTCGACCTTGTCGTTTCGCAGGAAGCAGTATCGATCTTTGAAATAGCGCGCGTTGACTATCACACGATAAACCCAACCAACTAATGGCATTGCCTAGCTTGCTGCAAGCCCTGCCGCGCCAGCTAGGCAGTCCCCAAGCCGGCCCCGTTTACGAGGCACGCTGAAGGGAAAATGGGACAGATTTATTATCCCCTCCCAAACGACTGCTTTTGGCCGTTCTCCGCCGGTCGTCACTATGGCGTTTGCTGGTCAAGTCGAATGCAAACGGTTGATCAGCACGAATGCAATTGACTGGTCAGTGACGATGCAAATGGGTGGTCAAGTCCATGCAATTACGCAGGCTCACATTAAAAACCGACAAACGACCACCCGGCTATGGAAAACCACCGGACTCCAAGGTCTTCTAGCACTACCGATTGGCGCAAGAGTCGCCTCCAAAATATGGTTGACCGCGAGTAGAACGAGCGCTAAACCAGAACCGTACCAGCGCTGTCCTCGACAGCACCCAGGTAGCCAGAACCTTTGAGGCTACGCCACATCATGGTGGTTCACCCCAAGTGCGATTAGCGTCCGGCGGCTCGCACAGTCACAGCGATGTGATGGATGCCACTTCTTCCAGAATGCCCACTGCGGCAACTCATGCCCCCTCCTGGCTGCTCTGCAGCAACTTATCCGCTTGGCTATTTCTTGCGCCAACCTTTTGCCCGTCTCTTTGCCCCCTAAAGAGACGGGCGCATATCACACTTCTGCAGCCCTGCTCGCACGGGCCTTTGCGGCTTTCCCCCTCGTGACAATCGGCGTGACAAACACCGAATGCTCACTCGCCACAGCGATGCCGATGATGGTGCCGCAGCCCATGAAATGGACTGCACCTGACTGACAGTCAGGCATGCCCCAGTCATCGCATCACTGCCTTCACCCGACTCAGGATCTCGCGATACCGGCCTCGTCAGCCAGTGCAGCCTCCACCCGCCCACCGCTATCGGTGTTCAGGAGGCCAGATCATGAGATGCCCAAGCTCCCGGCCGTAAGGAGCCGTCAGTCCCGCGTTAGTGGACAACCCTCACAGGTCGCAGGGGCCTTGATCCCTGATAACACTCAACAACCGTGGCGGGATGAGTGAGGACGAAGTCGATAATCTCAGGAGAATTTCGATGCAACTGTGCGAAGCGTTCGAGCCCCCACAACCATTGCTGGAGTACCAGCAGGCGCCACTGCCCTACCCGGTCGAAGCACTCGGGGATCTGTTGGGCCCTGCGGTCGAGCGACTGGCCGAGGTGATCGGCGTGCCCTGCGCCATGGCTGCACAGTCGGTGCTGGCTACCACTGCCTTGGTGAGCCAGGGCCACGCCAATGCCCAACTCGACGGTCGAACCTATCCGCTGTCCCTCTACCTACTGACGGTGGCGTCCTCGGGGGATCGCAAAAGCGCGGTGGATCACCTGGCATTAAGGGCAGCGCGCGACTGGGAGCGGCAGCAGTGGACCCTGTACGCGGAAAAGCTCAAAGCCTATCGCGCCGCTACCAGCATCATGGCCAAACCCAAAACCTCAACAGAGCGTGCTGAGGCGAAAGGCGCTGAGCTATCCGAGCCGGTACCACCGAGACTGATCATTGCCGAGCCCACCATTGAGGCCTTGGTCAAAAGTCTGTGCCAGGGCTTACCCAGCATGGGCTTGTTCAATGATGAAGGTGGACAGTTCTTGGGCAGCAGCACCATGAGCAAAGAGAATCTGCTCAAGGCGATCACCACCTTGTCGACACTGTGGGATGGCAGCCCTATCGACCGGGCCCGCTCTATGGCCGGAGAAAGCCTGCGCGCTTATGACCGCCGCCTCAGCCTGCACCTGATGCTGCAGCCCTACCTGGCCAACCAGCTGTTCAAAGACCCGGTGATCAATGGCCAAGGCATCCTCGGCCGTTGCCTGATCAGTTGGCCCGAGCGCCTGGCCGGCCAGCGACTTTACAAGGCGATCGACCTGACCCGAGATGCCAAAGTCCAACGCTACCAACAGCGGATCACCGCCCTGCTGCAAAAGCCCTGGTCGCTTCACCAGGATGGCTCACTCAATCCTGCCACGCTGGAGCTGACTCCCCGCGCCCGCCGGGCCTGGATTGATATTCATGACACCATCGAGTGCCAGTCTGGCGAGTTCGGCGAGCTGGCCGGTATCCAACCTGTCGCAGGCAAGGCGGCGGCGAATGTACTGCGTATCGCAGGCGTGCTGGCCATGGTTGAAGAGGCCAGTGCGTTGGACGAAGCACACATCCAGCGCGCCTCCACGCTGATGGATTACTACCTGGCTGAGATTCAGCGCTTAACCGAACAGGAGCCGGTCAATAGCCGACGTGAGGAAGCGGATCGGCTGCTGCGCTGGCTGGTGCAGAAAGGCTGGACCCACTTCACCGTCCGCGACGTCAATCGCAACGGCCCTCGTTTTGCGCGCAAGAGCGCTGACCATACCGCTTCTTTATTGGTCGTGCTGATCACTCATCGCTGGCTGAGCAGCCGCGACGGAAAAACTTTCGAGGTCCGCCATGTTTCGCCTTAATGACGCGGTGCGCCGCTACCAGGCGCAACATCAACCACAACCTGAATCACGGCGTGTCGCCGCCGCTGTCGCCACCCTGTCGCCACGCGCCTGGCCAGAAACGACGCGGGTTGTCGCCACTGTCGCCGCTGTCGCCACACCACCCCTTCCCCCTGCCAATATCGCCCTGCTGATTGAGCAACTGCGTGAGGAAGGGGCACTGCTGCAACACCAGGAGAACACCCTCCTGATCCGCCCAACACACTGGCAGCAGTTGGACCGGCTCAGCCCTCACTGGAAAGCCCTGCTGCGCTTTCTGCAAACAAACGAACACGGTGATGATGATGGCCTTGGTCGGTCGGCGTGATGGTCGCAACTTCGGCTACGGCCGCCAGCTGAGCTATGCCGGCCCACAAGCGCTCAAGGATCTGTTTGCCGGCGGCCACTTCGCCACGGTCAAAGCGCATAGCGATCGCTGGCAAGCATTCGTGCGTTGGTGTCGGTCAGAGGACGGCCCCGGTTACAACGATGCGCGCCAGATCGATCGCCGGACGCTGCAAGACTACGCCGCGTATCTGCGCCAGCAGATCCAGCAAGGTGAACTCTGCATCGCGACCGCGCAGAACCGCCTGAGCAGCGTCAACCGCACCCTCGCTGCGCTGCGCGGTGATCAGGATGTCAGGATCGCCAGTCCGAGTCAGGCGTTGGGACAGCAGCGCTCGAGCGTACGCACCCGCGCGCCGGATGGCCAAGACCACCAACAGATGCGGCGAGTACTCGAGGCGCTTGGCGAACAGCAACACGAGCGGGTGGCCGCGATTGTCCTGTTGGCCCGAACAACCGGCATGCGCCTGCGCGAAGCGATCCTGGCCGACCTGCCACGCTTGCACCGCGAAGCCGAACACTTAGGCCGCATCAACATCCAGGACGGCACCAAAGGCGGTCGCTCAGGCGCTTCAGCGCCGCGATGGATCGTGGTAAATGAAGAAGTGAAAGCGGCCCTGCAGTTGGCTCGTAAGGCATCGCCAACTCGCAGCCGCAACTTGCTGGCCCGAGGCGAAAGCTACGCCGCGTTCCTGCAACAAACCGTGTTCCCCGCCCGCGAAACGCTGCATAAACAAGGGTTGAAAGGCTTTCATGAACTGCGAGCGGCCTACGCCTGCGAGCGTTACGAGCAGATCACGGGCCACGCCGCCCCGGTCAACGGTGGTCACTGCTATCGCATTGACCGCGACCTTGATCAACAGGCGCGCCAACAGATCAGCGTTGAGCTCGGGCATAACCGGAACGACGTGGTGTCGGCCTACATCGGTGGCCGAGCGTGAGCAAGCCGTTCGATATGGCGCTGTTCCTGAGCGGCGTACTGACCGGCTCGAAAGTCACGCAGCAACGCCATCTATGCCAAGCCCGAATCATGCAAGCGGCCATTCAACAACGCTGGCAGCGAGACAATCCCTGGACCTGGCAGCTCAAGCACGTGCGCTGGTTTCTCACTCAGCACCTGAAAGGCCACTCCGACGCCACCCGGTATTACTATCGACTCACCACCCTATTGGTCTGGAAACGACTAGGGAACGACCGGCAATTGCTAATGGGTCGCTCGACTAGTCATGGATAGGCAGCCCGCAAGCCTCACTTGTCTCCCGTCATCCATCTCAACGTGGATATTTTCTTGCGGATGAACTTGCTCGTAAAACACCGTCGCAACGGCAAAAAGCAACCCAAACCGGTTAGTCATGACAGGCCGAAAACGACCGAGGCTGTGTAAAAACGTTTTCGATCCACCAAGACGGAAAAAACAGCCCAAAGTCGCGTCCCTACATAAATTTTAGATCTGCTTACCACACGGGCGACGGCAGATTTCACGTAGCAACACTGACTTTTAAAGTGACTATGCGTTTTTTCACAGCCTGGGCCAAAAGCAACCATTCGAAAACGTCCAGGAAATCAGCAGCAATTCACAGCTAAGTACAGGACTGCTCTGTGAACCTATCTCCATCCGTGCGTATTGACCTAGGCTCTGGTTTCAGCCCTTGTACCAAACCAAAAACAGCGATAGATGCAAACCCAAGATGTCAATTTCATTGGCGTAAAAATGCCATCGGAGTGCCTTCCGGCTAGACCCTTGGTGTAATCATTTGTCCAGGATCCAACACGTCTATTCGTAGGCTGATCAAGATGCAATGATGGGCGAATTGCCTTCATCAGCGCCCTGAGCGATGACTCAAGCAGCTCTTGAGGCCCGTACACGTGACCCTGAATCCAAAAACGTACCGTCGTGTAGTCCTCAACGCTGAACTAAACAGGACGTTTCCAGGGATGGGTCGATGACAGAAGGTTTGAAGGAGAGTTAGCGGCATGGGCGAACTAAAAGAGCAAAGCAATCCATTTTCAACAGGTGGTGGTGGCGTCAATTTCGAAACTCGTGTTCAAGCTTCATTTGTAGTTGCACTTTTGGCGGGCACGCCTGTGCCGTGTATGCCTACCAGCGTCCGTGTTAAAGAGGTAGGTTTCCAGAGTAAGTACAAAGGTGTGCATACTGATGATATTCATATAATAGGTGAGGATTGCGCGGGGAAGCTGTTTCGGTTGTATGTTCAAATCAAGCATGAGATCAAGATTGGTGAGTCCGCTGATTCGACATTTGCAGAAGTCATTGGCGCAGCCTGGGAAGACTTCAAAAGCCCAACTTTCGACGCAGACTTTGATGCAATTGCCCTTGTAACAGGACCACTAACAAAAGTCGACGTTGCAAACACCATTCCTGTTCTAGATTGGGCACGCTACTCTTCCAGTGCTGAAGAGTTTTTCCGCAAATCAACGACGGATGGTTTCACAAGCGCAAAGAAACGTGAGCGCTTGAATATAATTCGAAAGCAGTTAGACAGAGCCAATAATATAGCATTGACTGATGATGAGTTCTGGAACTTTCTGAAGGTTTTCTATCTCATCTCTTATGACTTGGATCAAGCTGGGTCTGTGACGGCATCCATGCTCGGATCCTTGGTTCAGCAGCATTCAGAATTACCGCCGTCAGTCGTTTTGGCTAAAGTCATAACAGTTGTTCAAGATTTTAACCAAAATGCCGGGACATTGACGACTAGTAATGTGCCTGTCGATTTGACGAATCTATTCAAAGCTAGCGTGTACAAGTCGCTTGATGGAGACATTGAGAAGTTTCGGGTCCGCAGCAATCATATCTATTCTGGTATTTCCAACTCAATCGGTAGCATACATATCTCACGACATGAGGCTGTTGAGGCTGTTAGGGAAGCTTACAAAGGTGGCGGGTTTGTATTTGTAACTGGCGAAAGAGGGGCGGGAAAGTCAGGCATCGTTAAAGATTTTGTAGAAACAGTTGGACATGAGGCGGCGGTCTTTTATGTTAGGGCAGAAGATTTCGATAAAAGCCATCTAAATGATGTTTTCACATCGTCTGGTATGCGGTCGGATCTTAGTCAGATTGCCAGCCAGTTTTCTTTGATCAGAGAGAAAATACTGGTCATAGAATCGGTTGAGAAAGTGTTGGAGTTGAATAATCCAACAGCGTTTGCTGATCTTTTGAATTTTATAAGCGCGCAAGAAGGTTGGGGGGTAATCGCTACGGGGCGTGATTACGCATATCAACAACTTGCCTTTAATTATTTTCAGCCCTCTGGCATAAAATTTAATAGCGTCAACGTGTCAGGCTTTTCCAGTGAGCAAGTTGCTGAGGTTTGCGAGAGCATTCCAGCACTTAAGCAGTTGATCGACAATAGTTCAGTAGTAGGGCTTCTGAGCAACCCATTTTTTATCGATCTCGCCGTGCGTGCTTTGGATAATGGCGCAAAATTTGAATCCGGGAATACTGAAGAACAGTTTAGAACAACTATCTGGAACTCGGTCATTGAAAATCAGTTGGATCGTAGAGGTGGAATGCCGGCCCGCCGTAGGTCTACTTTCATCGAAATTGCAAAGCTAAGAGCTAAAAAAATGGTCTTTGGCGTTCGTGAAGCAGACTTTGATCCTGAGGTCGTGGCGAGGCTAGAGGAAGATAATTTAATATATAAAGATCGGCGCACGTCGCTTATAAGTCCTGCACATGATGTGCTTGAGGATTGGGCGTTAGAAGAGTTTATTGAAAGTGAGTATTTAGAGAGTCTTGGTTGTGCTAGCGTATTTTTGGCTTCTATCGGAAATGAACCAGCAATCAACCGAGGGTTTCGCTTATGGCTCAGTCATAAGATGGCAGCAGGCGCAGAACTGACAGATTTGATCGAAAGTATCATAGCTGACGAAGAAGTTGCCAGCTACTGGAAGGATGAGGTGATCGCGACAATACTCCAAAGCAACGAGCCTGAGGCGTATTTTTCAATATTAAAAAATAATTTGCTATGTAATCAGGCGCGATTACTACTCAGATTCTTCTTCATATTGCGTATTACCTGTCAACGCCCTATTGAGGGACTGGGAGGCATTCAAGTTGACAATGAAAGTTCTGATACGAGCTTTTTGCTTTTTCTGAGACCTTATGGCAAAGGGTGGAGTGCTCTAATAAATTTCACTTTCGCTCACATAGCGTCTTTGGATGATAACGCTCATCCGCATATTGTAGAAGTCATAAACACTTGGTCAGATGTTATCAATATCTGGACTAAGCTTCCTCCGGAGTCCTCAACCGTTGGTGAAATCTGCTTGTTTTTGCTGGAGCGATTAGCGGATTCCTATAGAAAAGAGGGGATACGAAGTAAGGTTTTAAGGGTACTACTGAAGGTCGTTCCAGCTATTCCAGAACAGTTCAATGCATTGGTTGAACAACATGTATTTGCGTCAAAGCGTAGGCAGGACCGACCTAGGTACGTAGACGAATTGGTGAGCTTGGCTTTAGCTAGCGAATTGGTTGCGATGCTCAGTCTACATCGACCAGATTTCATTATTCGACTTGCCATGTATGAATGGTTGCGTCCAGAGTCAGCGGGTGATGACAATATTTTCCGATCAATGCTAGGGGTAGGCGAAAGTTACGGCCTAGAAGATGAGCATGACTATTTTCCAGCAAGCGGATCCAGGGGGCCATTTAAATACTTGCTGCAACATCACCCTCGTAAAGGGCTTGACTTTATTTTAGACCTTTGTCGGACTTGTTCGGAGAAGCACGGCGGTTCTGAATACGGGCAGCGGCAGCAGCCAAAATTTGGCATGCTCGATGAAATGGTAGTCGAGCAGGCTCACTTCTCCACGCAAGATGGCACCCAAGTATCAAATTACGCCTCTCCACACTTATGGAAGGGTTATCGTGGACACTCCACTGTGCCATACCTGCTTCAGTGCGCTTTGATGGCTTTTGAAAGCTGGTTGATTGAGTACATTGAGAAACCACCAGCTAAAAACGAGCTTTCTTGGATTTTTGACTATGTGTTGAAGTCCAGCAACTCTGTTTTGACGACATCTGTTCTAGCCTCTGTTGCAGTTGGATTTCCTGAGAAAGTTGGGGCCTCAGCTTACCCATTGCTGAGGTGTCCAATGCTCTACAGGTTAGACCTGATGCGCGGCCTCCAAGAAAGAGGTGGACATGAAATGAACTGGTTCGGCACCCGGCGCGACTCGATGTCTAGAGTATTCGAGGAAGAGCGAAAGGTAGCCGCATTAAGGCCTTGGCGAAATGACACCTTGGAAACGCTCTTGGTGAAGCTTCAATTTTTTGAGGACCATAGATCAGAGGCTTATAAAATAGTTGATGAGCTTAAGGATATCGCAGAGGCAGGCGATGATAAAAACTTAAAATTCCTAATCCATCGCACCAATGTCCGGGAGTGGGAGGCGGTAGCGGATGATGAAAATAAACGTATAGTTTTTCAGTCCAAGCAAGAACTCAGTGAGGATCTTCAGCAAATTCAGCGAGAACATCAGGATAAGCACGCTTCTGATGCCCCTGTTAGTCGCCTGTATATGTGGTCGAAGAAAATATTTGAAGACCCCCAGATCAATAGAGGGGATTTAATTGGTTTTGATGAGGCCATCGGGGACGCGAAAAAGATCTTAGAGTTGTTTATTGAAGGCAAAGTTGGAAATTTTGAAATTATGGCGCTGGGGGCAGTCGCTACCACAGCAGCGGTGGCGGTGCGAGACTATTTCGAGCAGCTATCTGCCGAAAATGTCGATTGGTGCTTGGATTTGATTCTGCAAGTTATCCATCTGCATTCTGACGATAGAAGCGGTCACATGGCTGTCGATGCAACAGACGCTCATGGGGCCGGGGCTTGTGCCTATGTTCTCGCTAAGCTTTTGGATTGCGACCTTGAGCCGGAACAGGTTACAGCCGTGCAGTACACAATTGTAACGGCCATAACTCACGCCAATGTCCATGTGTGTGAGTCTGCTGCGAGAGGTGTTCGAGATTTTCTCTGGGCGCGAGATGCGGACCTAGCGAGCTTATGCATTAGCGGAGCGGTAGAGTTCGCTCGATTTGAGCTGGTGTCGAGCTATGCCCAGCGCAGTTCCTATTTTGATGACGATTCAAATTCAGTCGCTGTCGAGTGGACCACACTTGTTGCTCAATTCAGAGAGGAAGTCCTGGAGGGAAAGTTTGAAGTAGACCCATCTAACATCACCCCTAAATCCCACTCAATGTGGCGATTCCACGTTCCAATGCTAATGATACCATTTGGTAGCGTCGGCAATATTTGCCACGAGCTATTATCTAAGATTGCTTGCATAGTTTATGATGATGAAAACGAGGAGCGGCATGTCAACCAATCTGAAAGGTTGAATTATGATGTGAAAAAAGTAATTCAAGATTGCTTGGCTGAGCATACCGTTGCAACTAGAGCTGATAATTTTAGACCGATACGTGACATTTTGATTGAAGGTTGCCAGAAGGCTCCAAGCTTTATTCATATAGTTAAGCTTCGGTTTGACTCCGTGATGGAAACGAGGTCCGATTATGACGGTATTTGGGACCTCTGGAACCTGCTTGCACCGGAGATTCACGAGATTACTATAAATGATGTGAATACACCCTATGCTGGACATCAGCATGATTTGAACTCGTTCCTGCGCGGGATGTTGTATGGCGATGGAATCGCTCAACGTCACCCTATGCGTATCAAGGTGATAGAGGTAGGTGCTCAACATCTTATTGATTTCTGCGCGCGCTCAGCAAAGAACAGCCTGGTTTTTGAATCATTATGCTCCCTGATGTATCATCACCACGATTTGTTTTTTGATAAGGGAATATATATTTTAGCTAAAGAGTTCAAGCAAAATCCAAGGATCCTTGAGCTACAAGGCAACACCGCTTTTTGCCTTGAGATGTCGATGGCTAAATATTTGCAGCTATCTGATAGTAAACTAAGCCGTAAAATGTATGAGGCTTGTTTGGATTTGCTCACCGGCATAGTTGAAACAGGTTCTGCTAGAGCTTACTACCTACGTGAGTCACTTATCCGTACGCGTAGAATCGCTATCTAGTTTTTATTCACCCATGAGCTATGCACCATAGCTCATGGGTGAATTGCCCCGCATTTCCTAGACATATCTGACTCGTTGCTTTTGACAGATTGTGTTGAAAAAGTCGGTCCGCTGAAACGGCCCGAATGTTGACCGGTGAAAACTCATTTTTACACGCGGCCACGTGAAGTCTGGCCCCGGAAGCATCTACCAAAAGTAAGGGTTTCAATCTCAGACGCGTACTTTTATGCCATGGAAACCAAGGTCGACTTTTCAACAAAGTCGACCGATAGCAAACCGTCACCATGGGGGCGCGTCCGCATAACCGCCTGCAATGAAGAAAGCGGAGCTGAAGCAAAAATATGAGGGTACTCGCCTGGGTACCAGCCCGAATTACAATTGGAATCTATGGGCTGAGTGGGCAGCTATCGCAGGAACCACAGCAAGGCTTACCTCGCATGGAGTCCCAGTATTGCCGCTCAGCCTCCTCCCAGTCACGCAATGCGAAAGCCAGTTCGGTAGCCTGCTTTGCATGGTCATGACAGCGCCGAATTCGTTTTGGAAGACGGCGTCCATACAAGCCGCAGAAACAACGCCTTTTTTGGTTGATTACCCGCTCGGGCTTTTCCCACACGCTGAACAAAGATACTGTGCCGGAGAACACATCCAAGATAGTCCGACCCTTGGACTTTCTGCGCTTGAGCCCTAGCTGATTTACCGCAAGACCGTTAGCGAAATTGCCATTGATTGCGCTCGCAGCTTTCTGCGCTCGAAGTTGATGTCGAGCTGCGTCGCCATGTGCCCACGCGGAACCATTCGGCCATTTGCGCAGAGTGCGAGCGCGCTCTTGAAGCTTCAGGTATTTGTAGATTGTCTCAAACCAGACACGAGCGGACGGCTCATCTGAGACAGGAAGCGGATTGGCGCCTGCGTAAAACAGGCAGAACGTACCGTCATAATTGATGTGCCGTTCGGGGCAAAAACCTGGCAAGTGATGTGGCGTGTGTTCGCGTGCTGCTACCCATTCACCGGCTTGGTGTAAATGCAGCTTGTAGGGAAGCGTTCTTCCATCCACCAGCCGAATCGGCAGATCAAGCATTGCTGTCTGCGCAGAGGTAGTCACACAGGTCCCCCCGAAATCTGGGGCGACCTGTGCAATCAGGTCGAGCGCTGTGCTCAACGGCTGCCGTCTACATTCTGGAGGGAGTGGGGCTGCACCTGACGCTCATCTGCGCGAATGATTGCGGCGGAACCTGCGTAGGCTTCCGAGCGAGCTTGCTTCGCCGATGCGTCACCATCATCTGCCAGGGCTTCGGTAGCTTCGTTGTAGTCTAGGTGCGACGTCTTGCGACTCTTTCCAAACAGGTTCTGTACAGCTTTCGATGCTGCGTCGTAAGCCGATTGCCCGATAGCGGTTTCCACACCTGTACACGCACATTGGCGATTCTCAGACTCAATCACGCTGCGCCCGATAGCGCAACGAACTCGATTGCCCTTGGTGCCCAGACGCGTGACGGCTATAGGCCCCAGATCGAAGCCAATCGCGAGACCGAGGTCGCCGGTTTCAACGTCCTCGCTCTTCAAACGCTCAATTGCCAGGTTGAAGCTGCTGCGCAGTGCACCAGCCAGCCGTGTGGCCTCAGATACAGATTTCTCTTCGTCAGTGGTATACGCGGTGCCGTCACCCGACAGGGCTTGCACGCAGTCTCCAATGAAGCGCACGCGGCGCCCTTCGAAGTCGGAGGTGACGACCCGCTCCAGCTCGGCGCGGATGACGTGCAATGTCCGCACGACATCTTCGGTTTTCTCGTTGATGTGATCCGCTACGTAGGCCGTGAACCCATCGATATCCGCATAGAGGCTGACCATCTCCTGCCGCTTCGAGTTGCCGGGGGTCAGCGCGTAGATGTCCATATCGCGCAAAGGTGGTGTTTGGCGGGAGAACTGGTAACCACCGAGGGGATTCTTTTTCAGGTCCTCACGCCATTCTTCGACGATCTCGTCAGACGTGACATCCAGTTTGGCCGCGTCCTGACATGCCTGAATCTCTGCCGTGGTTAGGGCCGATTTTTCGGGGGCTTCGCTTTCCGCAAGGCCGATGGCCTTACGAGCATTGTTTGTCAGGTAGATGCCCTTGGTCTTGTTGTTGCTGGCCAGTTTTGCTGCATGGTTTGCAGGGTCGCCCAGGAACAAGGGTTCTCGGTTCCCACTGCGGCCATTGTTTACAGCAAGCGCCAGGCCGGTATCGATGCCAATACGAACCTTTGCTGCGGGGATCTGTTCATCGTCGTCGCCTGTCTCTGCGAGCACGTCGATGATCAGTTTTGCGGTCGCAACGGAGCGCTGGACACGCTTGGTCTCTGCGCCGGACTCTGTGTTGTACGGCTTAGTGAAAAGCGAGTGCAACCGCTGGCTATGGAAGTCGACCCTGCGTGCATCAACCTTGTTGAGAATCCGCTTGACCGCCCGGTAGTGCTGGTCGAGGAAGCGCAGCGTACGCTTGTGGCATTCAATGCCCTCGGCGGTAGTGATGTTCAGCATGTCCTCGAGATTCATGATGTCCGCATACATGTGGACGCCATCGACGCGGTACGCGGTGCTGGTAGGAATGGACTCCAGCGACATGTCGCGTACGTAGTCCTTGATGGTGACTTCCTCTACATCAGCGATTCTCTTGTCGATGTGTTTTTCAGCGCGATCATGGTTCCAACTCTTACTCATCGACCTCTCCTTCGGGCGGTTGGGCGCGCTGCAATGCGGTAGGCAAGCGCATGCCAAATTTTCATAGTGACAGCTCTTGCTTATTTCGGTCCTAGCTGGGTGAATACGGTGCGTAGTTCATTGCAAGCTGGTGATAGGTTCGACGCCAGGAGTTTTTCATCTGTCGTTGCGCGGTATGTGATGGTGGTCAGCCCTTTCAGATCTGACGGCAGATGGACCTCGTCACCCCTGGGCTCAAGGAGGAAGGTTCGTGCCCTGCCTAGACGTCCCACGAACAGTCCCAGCTCGAAAATGACATTGTCGCGAGGCGTATCCTTTATTTGCCCGCGGACGCTGACGGAGTCGTCTGGCTGCGCAATTGCGATGGCAAAGTCGCACTCGTTCAACTGCTCTTCGAGGCTTTCAATGGCGTACTGCGACGCGCGGAAAACACCTTGTGTCCAGGTCTTTACGAAGAGTTTTTCGTGCTGGAGGTGATTCTCGATCGCCCGAGCAATGGGGAGTGCCTCGACCGAGCAAATGATGAATACGTGCGAAAACTCATGGGTAGGGAGTACCAAGTCGTTTCGCTGGTGTAGTCGATCGACCAGTTGCCGAGTGACATGTCGCCAAACCGAGGGATACGCGTCCGCAATGGACTTGAAGTCCGTCGCGCTGACCTTCAAGACAATCGAGGGGTCGGTGGCCACCACTGTGGCGGAGCGCTTCGCCGTTGCGACCAGAGCAGCCATTTCTCCGACGTGATCGCCGCCCCCTCGTGTTGCGACTTCACGATCATGGACCTTCACCTGGAAATGCCCTGTGATGATGAAGTAAACCTCGGAGTCCTCCGCGTCCTCGGTAATGAGCACCGTATCCTTAACGATCTCCTCCAGCGTTCCTACCTCCGCGAGGCGGCGTGCTAGGTCTTGATTTCCGAGTACCAGCTTCTGCTCAAGCAGTACTTCCTCAAGAACGGCGCGGCCTGACGGCCCTTCAAAGCGATCGATCAACTTCCCAGTAGTCATGATGACGAACATTCCCTTGCGAAGAGGTTGCGGGGGGCGCTCACAGAGAAATGGGGATGTACGCCCCATTTTCAAGTGGACGCTGAAGAAAAGATCGGAGCGGCCGGCTGCAACTGGCCAACCTGCGGCTCACGCTTCTAGCTAGGCATTGGCTTCATCGGTAATTCTGCTGGATCGATGGTCAAGCGGCTATGTTTTCGCCATTGCACAGCCAGATTCAGGACAAGGGCCTGAATAAAAAAGCCCGGTATTCGCTGGACTCTCCTGGTGAGGACTTCTGGTCAGTTAGAAGTCTCAGCTAACCGTCCTTTTGGCCGATTTCTTCCTGTCGTCATCGGCAGCTATGGGCAGTTCACTGCCAATCATGGTTACGAAGCGTTGCTGGTCAGATCGAATGCAAACGGGGAGTCCAGTGGAATGCAGTATTCCAATTGGTATTCCAGCCAAAAATTAAAATCGCTATTAATGTTATAAATCAATAAGTTACTGAACCGATTCAAATTACCCCGGCCCACCAAACGAACGAAAAAAAGCGTCTATGGACGTTTTTGGTGCCTGAAGTCCATAAATCCGCCTCCTTCTTCCAGTCCCATTTTCCAGTGGGATAAAAGGCTGCTACCTATACTGTACTGATCAGGAGACCGCGCAAGACTTTGAGAGCCGACTCGCCAGGTACAGTAACGGCTAATGGGCCCGCCGGTAGGATGTCACTATCCAGGGCTCAGCCTCACAAAAAAACCGTAGGCTGAACACAGTAGAAAACTAAGGCTCGATTACCCATCGCCCGCGCAACATGCCTTTCAGCTCATCAACGCTCAGCGTCATATCCCGCTTGCGATGAACCACCGCATGACAGTTGGCGCACAACGTAACGAGGTCAGTCTCCGGATTCACGGTTTTCTCACCACCAAAGTTCGAAATCGGCACTATATGGTGAACGTGAATGAACCCCTTCGCGTGCTCGCCGTACGCCTTTTCGAAATCAAAGCCGCATGCCTTGCAGTCAAGCCCGTGGATAGCAATGGCCTTCACCCTTAGATCTTTCCGGCGTTCGTAACGGGTTCCAAAGTAACTTGATTTGCTGCCTTCATTGGCCGATTCAAAGGTCAATGGATCGCCTTCGATATTTGGTGTGCCCTGGTCAGCCTGGGAAGACAGGAGCTTCGCATGACTTAGGATTGCATCGTAATCCAGTTGGGAAATGGACCGAACCCCGTCACGCCAATAGTTGTTCACGCGAGTAGCGGGGATCGTCTCCAGGTACGCTCCGTTGATTTTCGAGGGGATAGCGCCTTCAAACGGAGTGAAGTTTTCGATCAAAGCAAATAGGTCACCCTTATCACTCCTCTGGTCTGCGTAGACCTTACCGATGCGTGCCATACCAAAATAATGCGGATCGGCGCTGAGGCGGGCAGAAGCAAAGGTTTTGTCCTGGATGCGCCCTTTGTAATAGATCACTTCGGTTCCTTCAGCAAGCCAGGCTTGGTACCGCTTGGGGAAGTGATAGACAGCACCGGTCTCGTCTTGCCACGGCGATGTGTCGTTTTCAACGATGACTGCGGGCATTCCATTTCCTCTCGACTGATGGCAAAAGCCTACCAAAAATGAGGAAACTTCTTACAAAATATTCCAGCTCAACTTTTTAAGATTCTTATTCTTTATATAAATTAATAAGGTGAAAAAGCTTTTCAGCTACCCCCGGAATCAACAAAAAAGACGTCCAAAGACGTCTTTTTTGTACCTGGCATTCCATCAACCACAATGCTAGTGTCGCCCCATGACTACCTATTGCCTCACCTCGACAACCACCACCACGACCGCTTCAAGCGGAGCGTGCGAGGTGTCGTGAGCCAATAACAAACGAACACTTCAAAGGCCCGCCAGCGATGGACAGGGCCTTTTTATATGCCCTTGTGTCGCTGGTTCACACGCAAGGAGATGCACCCATGTACGCCCTGTTGATACTGGATATCCAAGTCGGACTCATCCACGGCCCGGAAAAACCCTGGCGCTGCGACGAGCTGTTGGAAACGCTCAACACCCTGATGGACAAGGCCCGCAGCGCAGGCGCGCCAATTTTTCTCGCGCGTCACATCGGCCCCGCTGGCTCGCCAATCGAGTCGGGCAGCCCGCTTACGCTGATTGCAGAGGAAATGAAGTTGCTGGGTGGGGAAGTGGTGTTCGAAAAGCGTCGGCCTAACGCTTTTGCGATGACTGACCTAGCTGACAGTCTGCGCTCTTGCGGCGCCACCGGCGTGGTAGTCACCGGGATGAAAACGCAATACTGCGTCGACAGCACCTGCCGTGCTGCGCGTGACCTTGGCTTCGATGCGGTGCTTATCGCCGACGGTCATACCTGTTCTGACACGCCCTTGATGAAAGCCGAGGCCATCGTGGCTCATCACAATGCCACGCTCAATGGGCCGTTCTGCCAGTTGGTTCAGGCTGAGGACTGGAGCTTTTAACAGAGCCTGACGACGGGGACGCCAACAGGGCCGAGCTTCGGAAGCTTCCCGCAAGTTGCCGCGCTGTTGGTGAACTGGCGCAACCCCCTTCACAACGCTAACTTCTTTGCGTCGCTGGCGATCAGCGACCGGCTTTGACAGGCCGAAAAGTGTAACCTTTCACACCCTGTGATAAGGCGGCATGCTTACGCATTCCGCTCCGTTCATGGCGGCTGTGCGTGGGGCATCTTCGGGTGCGCCGGGTTCCTACACTTCCGGTCTGTCAACCCGCGTACAGCTGCCACCCAATCCTGTTTGACAGCAGGGGGCGGTAGCTCCTTAAACAGTGTGGGAGCTTCATCATGAAAAAGATCACCCCCAATCCCCCAACCACCCTCTTCACCCTCGCCGAAAACATCCACCCCGAAACCCTGCTAATCCAAGCCAGCGAAACCCTCGCCTCCCTCAACGCCATGACCACCGACCTGGCTTTCGAACTTGAAGGCGCGCACCGCCACAAGTTGCTGGCCGCCCAGCAATTGATCGTTTTAGGTGAGCTACTGGTAGAACGGGTCTTGAACACCCAGCCATTCACTACCCAAATGCCACAACCTTAAAACACGAAAACGGGCGAGCTGCCTCAGCGCATCTCGCCCGCTGGCATCCCCTCACACTTCCCATTACCCTGACGGCCTTTATCAGACAACCGGAAGTCAGATACCCGTGTTCAAGCCCTTCGCCGTCATCGCCCTCGCCTTCATCCCTTCATTCGTCACCGCTGCCGAGCTGGCCGGGGTTTGGCAAGGTACTTTGGGCAAGTCCGCTATCACCGTCTGTTTCAACGGCGCCGACGGGGAGCATGGCAGTTATTACTACCAGCGCATCCGTACGCCGATTCAGCTGACCCAGGCCAACGACAACGCGCCTTGGGTGGAGGAAGGCAACACCGGTTTCTGGGCCCTGCAAAAACCTCAGGGCGATACCCTTTCTGGTGCTTGGAGCAAAACCGATGGCGGTGCGCCGCTGCCACTGGCCCTGCGCCGCATTGGCACGGACGGCTGCGGCAGCGATGCCTATAACGCGCCCATGGAAGCTGCGCCGCTGCCGATCAAGACTGAGAAGAAGACTTTCCACAACCATCCCTACCAGCTCAAGACCCAAGGCCCCCGCGTCACGCTCAAGCTGGAGGGCGATGGCCCGGGGGTGCAGAAGATCAATCAGCAACTCGCCGCCCTGGCCGTCAATGACGAAGATCTAACCGACTATTTTTATGAGCGGCGTGAATACCTGGGTCGAAACGGCTCGGTCTATACCAGTGAGATCGAGGTTGAGCCTGCCTATTGGTCATCGCAATTTCTCACCGTGCGGTTCTACCGCTGGGCCGCAGGCCAAGGCGCCATGGGCATCAGTTGGGGCCTGCACTCCTGGAACCTGCAAACCGGCGAGAGTGTGGACCCATGGGCCTGGCTCGGCGGCCATCAGCAATGGCATGACGCCTATTCCGGACACTTGAAGCTGCCGGCCTCCTTCAGCACTTGGCTGGCCAAGCAAACCACCACCGACGAGGGCTGCCCCGCGATCACCGATTACTCCAACTTTCACCTCAGCTTCAACACCCAGGGCCTGCAACTCTCGACACCGGCCAATGGTGACGGTTGCGACAACGACTTGGCCTTCACCTGGGAGCAGTTGGCGCCGGTGCTGACCGCACAAGGCAAAGCGGCGGTGCCCAGCTTGAAAATGCCCTGACGCGCCGGAGAAAAACCCTACGGCCGTTCACCAAAGGTTAAGAATCGCGCTCGTATACTCCCTGACTACCCATGACCGGTCGCCCGATCGGTCTCATGCCTCGGTAGCCAGATTCCATGACGCGCCCTGCTCCCCTGCTGCTCTTGCTTGCTGCTCTGTTGTTCTTTTTCGCCCTCGGCAACCACGAGCTGCAAGGCTCTACCGAAGCGCGGGTGTCCGGGATCGCCATGGCGATGCACCTGGACAATGACTGGGTGGTGCCGCGCCTGTTTCGTGAACCCTTCCTGGAAAAACCACCCCTGAGCCTGTGGCTGGACGCCGGGGCGATTCGCCTGTTTGGCGCCAGCACCGGGGCGGTGCGCCTGGCGTCGGCGTTTGCCGGGTTGTTCAGTGTGATGCTGTTGTACGGGATGCTGCGGCGGTTTGGGCGGCCGCAGACGCTGGCGTTCAGTGCTGCGCTGATCCTGGCGACCATGGCCAGTTATTGGGGCAATGTGCGGGGGGTGGGTGAGGATTCATTGCTCAGCCTCGGTGTCACCGCTGCCCTGCTGGGGTTTTACCAGGCGGTACGGCCCGAGCGTGAAGGTTCGAGTATCTGGGCCTGGGCGTTGTTTACCGCAGGGATGGTCATCGCCACGTTGAGCAAGGGCGTTTTGGGCCTGGCGATGCCGGGCATTGTGATTTTTGTGTACCTGCTTTGCACCAGCCTGATGGATAAGCGCCTGCGGCTGGGCGATTGGTGCAAGCCGGCGCTGTTCACGCTGTTGGCGTTGGTGCCGCTGCTGATCTGGCTGGGGTTTCTGTTTCAGCGCGGCGGGATGCAGGCGGTGGGTGAAGTGTTATGGACCAATAGCGTCGGGCGCTTCAGCGGTTCGTTCGTAGAGGCCGGGCATTACGAGCCGTTTTACTATTACCTCGCCAAACTGCCCGAGGCCTTCCTGCCCTGGAATATCCTGGTGTACCTGGGCCTGTGGTACTTCCGCAAAAGCCTGGTACGCAACCGCTACCGCCTGTTTTTCAGTGTGTGGCTGGTGGCGCAGTTCACCCTGCTGACCCTGGCTTCCAGTAAACGCACCGTGTATTTGATGGCGCTGACGCCAGCCGCGGCTGTACTGGCTGCCGAATATGCGCGGGTGCTGCTGGAGTGGGCCAAAGACCATAAGCCGGGGCTGTACCGCTATCACCGGCAGATCATCGGCGGGGTTTTCAGCCTGGCCATCGCCTGCTACCTGAGCGCAGCGTTCTGGTTTGCACCCAAAGCCGATGTGCGCCATTCATTCGTGCCGGTGATCAGTCAGATCCAGACCCTGCAAGACGAAGGCAGGACGGTAGCGATGTATCAACCCAACGAGCGCATCGACGGCGCCAGCGTCTTCTACCTGCAGGCCTACTTGCCGATCCTGAACACCGAAGCCGAACTGCGCGCCTTCCTCAGCGCCAAGCCCGGCAACGTTGCATTGACAGACCACACCGACCGGCTGAACGAGAAGGTTACGGTGATCAAGCAAATGGCAGTCAACCGCCAGCCTTATTACTTCGTGGAGCAGTAAGGCCAGCGCGGGGTATCAATGCTTGGTGAGTTTGTCCAGGTAGCCCATGGCAAACGCCGAGACCACGAACGTCATGTGGATGATCACGTACCACATCAGGTGCTGTGGATCGACGTTCTTGGCGTCCATGAAGATGCGCAGCAGGTGGATGGAGGAAATCGCCACGATGGAGGCCGCCACTTTCATCTTCAGCGACGAAGAGTCCATGGTACCCAGCCAGTTGAGCTTTTCCTTGTTTTCGTCGATATCCAGCTGCGACACGAAGTTCTCGTAGCCGGAAATCATCACCATCACCAGCAAGCCGCCCACCAGGGCCATGTCGATCAACGACAGCAGCAGCAGGATCACTTCGGCTTCCAACATGGTGAAGATGTTGGGAATCACGTGAATGATTTCCTGGAAGAATTTCAACGCCAGGACCAGCAGGCCCAAGGACAGCCCCAGGTAGATCGGCGCCAGCAGCCAACGCGAGGCGTACATCGTATTTTCGATAAAGCGTTCCATTGAATCTCACACAGCTTGGCTAAAAATGGCGCCGAGTATACCAGCCGCCACCCGGCCCCTGTCACCGCGAGAAAACTGACCCAAGTGGCATCTGTAAGAGAATTTTTCTGCTAGTGTCGAGGCCATTCACTCGGCTCGATGATGTCGGACAGGAAAACTCAGATGATGGATGTGCGATCCCCTTTGGCCACTCTCGGCCTGTGCGCGGCGTTGCTGATAGCCAGCGGCTGCTCCCCTAAAGAAGAGCAGAAGCAGGCGACCCTCGAAGAGAAAACCACGAAGTTCGAACAGTCCCTGGACACCATCCAGGACCCCAAGCTGCGCGATGCCATTGCGGACCTGGGCGGCTCGCTGCTGTTGCTGGAGCGTGCACGCGTCAAGCTCGCCAGCAAGCCCATCGAAGCCGAATACGGCGAAGATAGCCTGGCCCTGCTCAAGCATTACCCTACGCCCCAAGCGCTGGTGGACACCTACATCAATGGCCTGTTCGTACTGCGCAAAACCTCGCACTCCGACTACCTGACGGATTTGCAGCCGGTCTTCCCGTTCAACTTCAACGCCCCTGACCAGTTCCCCTTCCCCCATGGCCTGGAATGGCAGTCGGTCACCCTGAGCAACAATAAAGTCATTCCCTTCCAACCGGAATGGTCAGAAACCGACCCCGGCATTCAACTGAGCCCCAGCAGCTCCAACCTGACCAACCCCGACGACCTGACGGTGACCTACCCGTTTATTGAAGGGATCGAGACGGAAAACAAGAGCCAGCCACAACCCATCAGCCTCAAGGGCGCGGTGGAGGTGATCACCCCGGGCAAGGTGCTGACGTTCGACCTGACCAAACAAGACGTGGGCCATAAACGCACCGATGGCAACATCACCCTCAACCTGCTGACGCTGGAAAAGAACTACGCCGAGATCGAACTGACCAACAGCCAGCCCCTGGCCGCCGAAGTCGGCGACGCGTCACCCAACCCGCTGCTGGTGCAGGCACGGGACAGCACTGAGCAATTTCTGACCCGCTCAGGCTCGATCAACGAGAGTGCCGCGCAAGTGGCGTTCTATGAAAAACAACTGGCCGAGATGCAAAAACAGACCGCGTGGTCCGATGCCTTCGATAAACAGCTCACCGACGCGCAAAAAGCCTTCGAACGCCAGCAGACCAGCCATTACGCCAAGGTGTATTTCAACGGGCTGATCGATAACCTGCAGGTAAATGTGCTGGATTTTTCCAAGGCCACGGTCACCCGTAAAGACCTGGACCTGCCGGTGATGCGCTTTGACAGGAACAGCCTGCAAAACACCGTACAGCCCCTGCCAATGCCGGTCACGGTGTATGACGACGGCGCCGCCAGTTGGCTCAAAGATGCCTCGATGACGGAGGACCAACTGAAAAACAGCGTCACCATCAGCCAATCGACCGAAGACGCCAGTGCCGCAAAAATCGTGTTCGACCACCCGTTCACCTTCAATGACGACCTAGTCGGTGCCGAACGCAACAACAGTGACGCGCCTATCACCTTCTTCACCGCCGACGACAAGGGCGAGCGCGGCGAGCCTATCGAGCTGCCGACCGAAGCGTTCGAGCTGAACGCAGTAAGCGGCACGCTCACCTACGACCTCAACCTGTTCCCGGAAACCCCGGCGTTTGTGGTGGGCTCGGTACCGTTGTTTCTGGCCACCATCGAGAAGGCCACGATTGACGCCGCCAAGCTGCCCAAGGGCCTGTCGCTCAAGGACAACGCGCTGATCGTCGACCAGAAGGACTTCCCCGCCGACAGTTGGCGCTTCTATGCCAAGGATGCCAGCGGCAATTACCTCAAGGAGATTCTCGGTGTCAGCCACCGCGCCGAGGAATACGGCACGGCGATGTTTGACGTGCATTACTTCTACGGCCAGCCGACCACGCTGGAAAGTTACCAGCGCACCGACCTCAGCACCGTGCAGTACGGTTTTGAGGTGAAGCTGGACAGGCCTGAGAGCAAATAGCCCTGGGTGGACGCGGAGCGTCCGGGGCGGCGTTACCACGCGGAGCGTGGGAACGATCCTCAGAGGGCTAGTCGCTCCTGGCCGCCATTGAGTTGGCGCAGATGGGCCTGCAGGTGCAGGCACCAGATCTGCGGCTCGTCCATTTGCTCGTAGCCGTGCAAGGTCAGGCTATCAACGATGGTGCCCAGCATGCGTTCTGCCACGAAGGGCCCATGGAACGGGCCCTGGGATTTGACAGTGGAAGGCTGCTCGCCCGACATGCCGGCGGCAAACAATAGCGTCCACATCCCGTTATCCCCGGCAAGAGGGCGAATGGAGCATTCGATACGGGTGACCAGGCCCAGGCACTGGCGAGTAAGGCAAAGGTTGCGCGACATGGCGGCGCCCCTCGGTAGATCGGTGTTCAGCCCCAGCGCAAGGCGAAGCTGTTTCTATCCTGCGACTCCTGTGGATATCCCTGACTCTGAGAATAGAATAAAAACGCGACAAACCAAGGTTGTAGGGACCAACGGGCGTTGGTCCCTGAGGGTCGAGTCAATTTTGTGGCACGCTAAACGTTCCCAAAAACACCACGGACCAGTGTGGGAGCTGGCTTAAGCGGTCATCGCCTTATGTAGGAGCGAGCTTGCTCGCGAAAAACGGCAACGATAACGCGTGTTTGCTGAATGAACGCGGCGCCTGAAAGTTTTTCGCGAGCAAGCTCGCTCCTACAAAAAAGTCTTAACTGACTGGCCTTAAGGCAAGCCAGCTCCCACCTTGACCGAGTGATGACAGCAATCAGGTTGGCTTGGCTTCTGCCAACGCCTGCTGCGCCAGCTCCTTCTCCGCCTCCTTCAAATCCTCATCACTGATCATCTCGGCAATCGCCCGCAAGCGCTCCACCACCCGCGCATTCACGGTGCCTTCCGGGAACTGCCCCTCGGCGTCCGGCTCACCGGCATCCTCGCCCACCAGCAGGCTCAAGGCCTCATCCGCTTGGCGCACTGCATAGATGTGAAATTGCCCGGCACGCACGGCCTGCAACACCTTCTCGTCGAGCATCAGCGTGGCCACGTTGGCCTGAGGGATGATCGCACCCTGCTCACCGGTCAGCCCGCGGGCTTCGCAGAGGCGGAAGAAGCCTTCGATCTTCTCGTTGACCCCGCCCACCGCCTGCACTTCACCAAACTGGTTGATCGAGCCGGTGATGGCAAAGCATTGCTTGAGCGGCGTCTTCGACAAGGCCGAGATCAAGGTGCATGCCTCGCCCAGGGACGCACTGTCGCCGTCCACATACCCGTAGGACTGCTCCAGGGCAATACTGGCGGAGATGGCCAACGGGAATTCCTGGGCATAACGGCTGCCCAGGTAACCGGTGAGGATCATCACGCCCTTGGAGTGAATCGGCTGGCCGAGGTTAACTTCGCGTTCGATGTCGACAATACCGCTACCGCCCGGGTATACCGTGGCGGAAATCCGCGCCGGCACGCCGAATGCCGAGTCGCCGACCTCCAGCACCGTCAAGCCGTTGCACTTGCCCACAGCGGCGCCGGCGGTGTCGATCAAGATGACGCCAGCGAGCATGTCGTCGAGAATCCGCGCCGACACGCGGCCGGTGCGCGTGGCCTTGGCCTTGAGGGCGCGCTCGATATGCCCGGCATCGGTCATTTCGTCGCCGGCCAGGTGGCGAATGAAATCCGCCTCGCTGACCAGCTGGAACAAATCACCAATACGCGCCGACAAGCGCCCCTGATGTTCGGCCAAGCGTGCGCTGTAAGTCGCCAGGCGCGCCACCGCGTCCGAGGTCAGTGGCGCCATGCCTTCTTCCGAGGTACGGGTTTTGAGCAACTGGGCGAACTGCTCCAGGCTCTCGTCGACCATGGGGATGTCTTCGTCGAAGTCCACCAGTACGCGGAACATCTCCTGGAAGTCCGGGTCGGCGTCTTGCAAGGCGTAATACAACTGGCGCGAGCCGATGATGATCACCTTGACCTGCAAGGGAATCATCTGCGGGTTGAGGGTCACGGTGGCCAGGCGGCCGAGTTCGCCCAAAGGCGATTCCATCTTCAGCTTGCGCGATTGCAGGGAACGCTTGAGCGCATCCCACACAAAGGGCTCGCTGAGCATTTTTTCGGCTTCCAGGATCAGGAAACCGCCGTTGGCGCGGTGCAACGCGCCGGGACGCAACTGGCGATAGGTGGTGTAGAGCGCGCCCTGGTCGGTGCTGTATTCGATACGGCCGAACAGGTTGTCGTAGGTCGGGTGCGGTTCAAACACCACCGGCGCGCCACCGTTGACCGAGTGGCCCACCACCAGGCTCGGGCAGTATTGCTCTTCGAGCAGCTTGCGCGCCTGGGCGTCGGTCTTGGCGTCGTCCACCAATTGCTCCACCACGGTTTTGAGCAGGTACACCTGCATGGCCTGCAGGTAGCCACAGACGCCCGCATTTTCTGCGTATTTTTCCGACAACGGCGCCAGCAAAGGCTGCAGGGCCAGGGTGATGGTTTCTTCGTTGAACTGGCGCAGCTGGTTGTTGGACTCGCGCTTCCACTGCGGCAGGCTGGCCAGCTCTTCGTTGAGGCGTTCTTCCAGCTCGGAGATATCGGTGTGGAAGCGCTCGCGATCGGCCTCCGGCAGTTGCGAAAACTCCGCTTCGTCCAGCGCCTTGCCGTCGAGCATCGGCGTAAAGGCGATGTTGGAGCTGTCGCGGTAAAGCGCCACGTCTTTTTCCAGGGCCAGGCGCTCGATCACGTCCAGCGCCTTGTCGTAGCGCTGGTTGAACGCCCGGTCGATGGCGCTTTTACGCTGTTGATAAGTCGGGTGTTCGAACACCGCCGGGAAGGTGGCGACCAGGTTGTCGACCAGGCCGTTGATATCGGCGATAAACGCCGCGGCGGCGCCACCCGGTAATTCCAGGGCGCGAGGCTCGCGGGGCTCATCGAAATTATTCACATAAACCCAGTCCGCCGGGGTTTGCAGGCGCTTGCCTTCGGCTTTCAGGTAGCGTTTGACGAACGAAAAGCGGCCGGTGCCCGGCTCGCCCATGACAAACACGTTGTAACCGGGGCGTGGCATGGCCACGCCGAACTGCAAGGCTTCAACCGCACGTTCCTGGCCAAGCACACCGCGAAAGGGCTCCAAATCATTGGTGGTCGAGAAGCTGAACTGTTCAGCGGAGAAAGGGCGAGTCAGCGCTTCGGGCGCTAGACGCAAGCTGGCAGCAACAGGATCAGGCATCGGGCTTCCTTACATCAGGCGGGGCAGATGGGGCATTCTGGCTCCCGGTTGAGCGCTCTGGCAAGGCGCGCTTTCGGGAAAGCATAGCCACCGCACGCGTCCTGCAAAAAAATCACCCGTCACTGAATGTTTATAAAAAAACACGGAACCCTGGGAACGTGCCTAAACTCCAAACTGCGCGGGTTGGACTAATAACTGGCCCCTAGGGTGCGTTGAGCACCTGAACCCTTGTCCATTGGTTTGCACACAAAGAGAACAAAGCTATGAAACGGATCCTTCTTGGTACTCTCTTCACCGTCGTCTCCCTCAATGCAATGGCAGAAGCACCAGGTGGCCCGAACTGCGGTTGGGGCAACATGTTGTTCGAAGGCCAGCGCGGTACTCCGGCCCACTTCCTCGCCTCCACCACCAACGGTACTTCGGGTAACGCCACCTTCGGCATGACCTCGGGCACCAACGGTTGCAGCACCAACAGCGCCCTGACCTACGGCGGCAAGTCCTGGATTGCCATGAATGGCATGATGAACGAGCTGTCTGAAGACATGGCCAAAGGCAACGGCGAAGCGCTGACCACCTACGCGGTGGTACTGGGTGTTGCGCCGGAAGATCGCGATCACTTCGCAGCCGTGACCCACGAGCACTTCCAGCAGATCTTCAGCAAGGCTGACGTGACCGCTGACGACGTGCACAACAACACCATTGCCGTACTGAAAAGCGATGCCCGTCTGGCGAAATACGCAACCCAGGCTTAAGCTCGACCTGCCCGCGCCTTTCGAGGCGCGGGTTTTATTTTTTCGACCCGCCCACCTTGGGTCTTTTTTTCCGTCCGACTTAAGTAGCCTCCATGCTCAAACGCCTCGCTTGCCTGGCTCTCTTCGCCTGCGCCCCGCTGCATGCGGCACCGCACCTCGACGATCAACGTTTGCAGCAACTGGCCAATGATCCGTTCTGGCTGTCGCTGGGGCACTACGAAGCCGGCAAAGTCAGTGGCTGGCGCAGCTATGTCAGCGACAAGAAATTCTTCATCGCTCCCGATGGCGCACACCATCCGGACGCCGAACTCAAGGCCACCGTTGATGCGCTGTATGCACCGGCGAGCCTGGGTGAAAAGCACGCCCAATGCGTCTACCCCGCACGCACCCGCTGGCTCAAGGCCCAGTTGCAACTGAACGACCTGCCCGCCCTGGAGTGCAAAGAGTTCACCCAATGGTTCAAGGACGTCGCGCCCCATAGCGCAGTGATGATCTTCCCGGCGGCCTACCTCAACAGCCCGTCGTCGATGTTCGGCCACACCCTGCTGCGCATCGACCAGGCCGACGTGCAAAGCAACAACACCGCGCTGCTCAGCTATGCGATCAACTTCGGCGCCTATATCGAAGGCTCCGACAACAGCATCCTCTATGCCTGGAAGGGCCTGATGGGCGGTTATCCGGGCCTGTTCGCCCTGGTGCCCTATCAGGAGAAACTCTCGGAATACCGCAGCCTCGAAAACCGCGATTTGTGGGAATACCGCTTGAATCTCACCGAGGTCGAGACCAAGCGTATGGTCGAGCACGTGTGGGAGCTCAAGCAGATCCAGTTCGATTACTTCTTCTTCGACGAAAACTGCTCCTACCGCCTGCTCGAACTGCTGCAAGTGGCCCGCCCTGGCCTGCGCTTGACTGAGCAATTCCCACTCACCGCGATCCCTACCGATACCGTCAAAGCGGTAAAAGATGCAGGCCTGGTGGAAAAGATCGACTATCGCCCCTCCCGTGAACGTGAACTGCTGGAACGCGCCAAGCCACTCGATAGCGATGAGCAACAGTGGGTGCTGAAAATCAGCGACGACCAAAAGCAACTGCAGGAACCGGCATTCAAAGCACTGCCCCGCGAGCGCCAGGCACTGATCGTGGACGCCGCTTACCGCCTGGGCCGCTACCGCGCCAATGGCCTGGAGCGCGACGCGACACGCTCCCAGCGCAGCTTCGAACTGCTGCGTGCGATCAACCAGAACCCGGCGCCAGACCTGAAGATCACCCCGCCTGGCCTGCCGGAAAACGGCCACGAGTCGCGCACCTGGCAAGCCGGCATCGGCACCCGCGGCGACAAAGCCTTCGGCGAATACGGCCTGCGCATGGCCTACCACGACCTCAACGACAACGCCGAAGGCTTCCCCCTGGGCGCGCAGATCGAAATCCTGCAAATGAAACTGCGCCAGTACGAAGGCAATCACTGGCAGCTCCAGCAACTGGACCTGGCCACCATCCGCTCGCTGACGCCGCGCAATGCGCTGCTGCAACCCTGGTCGTGGCAAGTCACCGGCGGCCTGGAACGCGTACCGGGCAAACACGACGACGAAACCCTGGTCGCCCACGTCAACGGCGGCGCCGGTGGCACCTGGCAACTCTCCGACGACATGCTCGGCTTCGCCCTCGGCACCGTGCGCGTGGAGCACAACAACGACTTCAGCGAAGCCATCTCCCCGGCGGCAGGGTTCAACACCGGCGTGCTGTGGAAAAACCCGTTGGGCAACCTGAGCCTGGAAGCCAAGGGCGATTTCTTCACCAACGGCGAAGTGCGGCGCAGCATCAGCCTCAACCAGCAGTGGGAACTGTCGCGCAACCTGGGCCTGCGCTTGAGCGCCCAGCGTGAATACAGCCACCTGTCCACGCCAGTGAATGAAGTGATGCTTGAGCTGAAGTGGTACCACTACTGATTAATGAGTGCGGGCTTGCTCGCGATATACGGTATATCAGCCAAGGTTGAAGTGACTGACGCACCGCCATCGCAGGCAAGCCAGCTCCCACAGGTTTTATACTCGGCCCACAACTTTCTGACCTGCCTTTCACACCGCCCCAACAAATCCCCTTCTAGACTTCCCTTATCAGCCGTAAAACGGCCAGGGAGTACGCCATGTGGCGGTATGCGGTCATGCTGTGCGCGGTGGTGGGGTTGTCGGGTTGCCAGTCAACCCATCAGGAATTGCTGGCCAAAGGTTACCCACCCGCCTTCGCCGATGGCTTCGACGACGGTTGCAGCAGCGGTCGCCAGGCCGCTGGGGTGATTACCGGGGCGTTTCGCAAGAATGTGCCGCGCTATCTGAAAGACCGGCCATACGCCGAAGGTTGGGAAGATGGGTTTCGTCAGTGCAAGGCCATGCGCGAGAGCCAGGAACTGCGCGATTACGAGGAAAACCGCAGGGACGACAGCGAGCGCGATTGGCAGCAGGAAAAAGATCGTGACGCCGCCAAAGCCTATCGCTCACGCTGATCGTTCCCACGCTCCGCGTGGGAATGCCGCCCTGGACGCTCCGCGTCCGCTCGCGAGGTCGTGACGCGGAGCGTCACAGGATGCATTCCCACGCGGAGCGTGGGAACGATCAGCGCCGGTGGGAACGATCAGGCAGCGAACGTGGCCCAACCTTCATAGGAAGGAGAACGCCATGAGCCGAGCTTTTGTAAATGAAGATAATGCGGCGGCCCAGGCCGATCAGCCGGTGGAGCGCCAGGTCAGCGAGCAGCCCAACCGCCTGACTGCGCAAGGGTTGGCGCAATTGCAGGCCAAGGTGGCGCAGTTGCAAGGGGAGCACAGCGACGAAGCCGCCAAGGGTGAGCAGGCCGATAAACAGCGCCAGGCGGATCTTGAGCGGGACCTGCGCTACTTCAACCAACGAGTGCAGAGCGCCCAGGTAGTCGCGCCGGCCACGTCCACCGACAAGGTGCAGATCGGCAGTTGGGTCACGTTCGCCAACGAGCAGGACGAACAGCAGCGCATCCAGTTGGTCGGTGAAGACCAGGCCGATGCCAACGCAGGCTTGATCAACTGGGGCTCGCCCCTGGGCCGTGCTTTGTTGGGCGCCCAGGTGGGCGACGAGGTGCTGTGGCAGCGCCCCGTCGGCGATCAGTTGATCGAAGTGCTGCGCATCGAACCCGAGGCCTAGACGATACCCTGGGCCAGCATCGCGTCAGCCACTTTCACGAAGCCCGCGATGTTCGCGCCCTTGACGTAGTTGATACGGCCGTTTTCTTCACCGTAATGCACGCAGGCATGGTGGATCGACTGCATGATGTTGTGCAGCTTGCTGTCCACTTCCCCGGCGGTCCACAGCAGGCGCATGGCGTTCTGCGACATTTCCAGACCGCTCACCGCCACACCACCGGCGTTGGACGCCTTGCCCGGCGCAAACAGAATGCCCGCGTCGATAAAGATATCCACAGCCCCCAACGTGGTCGGCATGTTCGCGCCTTCGGCCACGCAGAGGCAGCCGTTGCGCAGCAAGGTGCGCGCTGCTTCGGCGTCGAGTTCGTTCTGGGTGGCGCAGGGCAGCGCGATATCGCAGGCCAGTTCCCAAGGCGCCTGGCCTTTGCGGAACTCCAGGCCGAAACGTGTGGCCAGTTCACTGATACGCCCGCGCTGTACGTTTTTCAGCTCCAGCAGGGCCGACCATTGTTCTTCGGTCAAGCCGCTTTCGGCGTACAGGGTGCCTTCGGAGTCCGACAGGGAAATCACCATGCCGCCCAGGTCCATGACCTTGCGCGCCGCGTATTGCGCCACGTTACCGGAGCCGGACACGGCCACACGCTTGCCTTCAACCCGCTGACCTTGGCGTTTGAGCATTTCCTCGGCGAAATACACACAGCCGAAACCGGTGGCTTCCGGGCGGATCAGGCTACCGCCATAAGTCATGCCCTTGCCGGTCAGCACTGAGGTGAATTGATTGCTCAGGCGTTTGTACTGGCCGAACAGGAAGCCGATTTCCCGTGCGCCCACGCCGATATCGCCGGCCGGTACGTCCACGTCCGCACCGATATGGCGGTACAGCTCGCTCATGAACGCCTGGCAGAAGCGCATCACTTCGGCGTCGCTCTTGCCCTTGGGGTCGAAGTCCGAGCCGCCTTTGCCGCCGCCCATGGGCAGCGAGGTCAGGGAGTTCTTGAAGGTCTGTTCGAAGGCGAGGAATTTCAGCACACCCAGGTTGACCGAAGGGTGGAAGCGCAAGCCACCTTTGTAGGGCCCAATGGCGCTGTTCATCTGGATACGGAAACCGCGATTGACCTGGACCTTGCCATGGTCATCCACCCACGACACCCGGAACGTGATCGCGCGTTCCGGCTCGCAGATGCGCTCCAGAATGCCCGAGGTCAGATAGTGCGGGTTGGCTTCAAGAAAGGGCCACAGGCTGCGCAGGACTTCTTCTACAGCCTGGTGGAATTCCGGTTGGTCCGGGTCGCGTTTCTTGAGGCGGGCAAGGAAGGAATCGACGGATTCGGTCATGAACAGTCTCGGCAAATTGATTGTTGTTAACGGAGATTGAGCCGGACTTTATCAATTCGTTTCGCACCGTGACAGGGCAAAATGTCGCTTTTGTGAAATTAAATGGTGCAATAAGTATAAGTAACTGCCTTTTTTTGCCCTTAAATGGGGATTTCACTCTGAGTTTTGCACCAACAGGTAGGCCGTTATCGCAGGCAAGCCAGCTCCCACATTGGATCGAGTACACCGGTCATGTGGGAGCTGGCTTGCCTGCGATAGCGGCGGTGCAGTTACAGATGCAGCGACTGACCCACCGCTTTCGCGAGCAAGCCCGCACAGCATTTGCCCACAGACCCGCGCATGTCTCTAGCGCGTACCGGGCACCAGGTCGAGTATTTCGTCGATGCCCAGGCAACGTGGCTCCAGTTCCAGCGTCCTGCCATTGGCGAGGATTCCGACGGCGGTATCGCGCATGGCCAGGTAGGCACTGCGCAACATGTGATTGGCATAAATCACCGCGTTGAAACCTGCTCGCTCCAGCACCTCGAACTTCAGGTGAACATAGCTGGTCGGCACACAAATCAGCGGTACCCTGGGCCGCTGCAGGCGAAACTGCCGGGCGAATTCCAGGATTTCCAGGCCATCCTGCTTGCGGCTGTGGATCATGATGCCATCCGCCCCCGCCTCCACATACGCCAGGCACCGCGCCATCGCCTCTTCCATGCCGCGATCCAGGATCAAGCTTTCACACCGGGCAATCATCATCAGCCCTGAGCCGGTGCGACTCGCACAGCCGGCCTGGAGCTTGGCGCAAAAGGCCTCGATGGACTCCTGCGCCTGGTCGACCTCAATGCCCAAGAGTGAGTTCTTCTTCAGGCCGCACTTGTCTTCGATCACCACCGCCGAGACGCCCGCGCGCTCCAGCATCTTGATATGAATCGCGAAATGTTCGGCCTTGCCGCCGGTATCGGCATCGAATATCAGCGGCAGCGAGCACACATCGAATATTTCGCGAATCCCCGGCAACCGGTTACTGGGCGAAAGGATTTCGATGTCGGGTAACCCGCGCTGGGTCGAGTCGGTCAGCGAACTCGACCAGATGGCGTCGTACCCCACCGTATGCCCGGGGCTGATCTCCAGCCTGGCGCGTTGCGCGAGCAACGCCGATATCGGGCTATGGGCTTCGAGTACACGCAGGCAACGGTTGCTATCCAATAGCGCCGACAGAGGGCGTCGGCGCGCTTCGGTATCCATCATAGGGTTCAGGCTCCTTATCAGCGGCACAACAAGGGTTATCGAACAGCCTCAATCCCAGGCGGGCTGTTCGCACTTGAGCACCGACGCCATCTTTTGCAGATGTTCGCAGGCCCTGGCCACGTACTCCTTGGAGAGCCGTGCGATACGCGCGTAATCCACGGCCTGCCCGGTGGCGCTGGCATACAGCCGCAACGCCTCAGCGGCATGCTTGAAGTGGCGTGCTTCCACGCTGCCGCAATGCACGCTGAGAAAACTTGCGACGCGGCTGGCCTCACCGGCGCTATAGCCCCGTACATCGCGCAACCACTGCTTCCATAGCGGGGTCATCAGGTTGTATTCGCCGGTATTGAACAACTCCGTCATGGCCATCATTTCCAGCGCTTCGATGAGTTGCGGCGCCAATGGGCGTTTTTCCCCCACCCAACCGGAGAACTCTTTGGTAATCGGGTTGAGGAATTTGTCTTGCAGGCGCCAATCATCGGAGCCGCAGATGGCCGAAGCCATGCGGTAATACAGCTTGGAATGGTGCGGATGCCCATGCATTTCACCCAGCCCGATGTCCTCGACAATGATCTCCCCACAATGGGCCGCCGCTTCGAGCATTTTCAACCGGGCGTCATCCGTCAACGATGCCGACTCCTGGAGGATGCGCACGATGACGCTCGAGACGGCATGGGCGGCGCCGTCCGGGCTACGCCAGCCACAGAAGAACGTACACAGTGACGACTCGCTCCAATTACTGGAGGTCATGTCGACATAGGTCTCGCAGTACGTGTCCAGCGCGGCGGTTTGACTGTTGAAACCGCTGAGCAGGGCCTGGACCAGATGTCCGTCCTCGACATCCACCAGCGCCTGGTTCACGTACCCGATCAATTGGCGGCTCAGATTTTCCACGGCTCATATCCTTTTAAGGTGGGGTTAATGCGCAACGATTTCTGACATGAAACGACTAAAGCGTGTGAGGCCCTCAATCAGCGCTTCACGCTCAACGGCGTAGGAGATACGGATGCTGTTGCCGTCACCACAACCAGAGCCGGGCACTACCGCGATATGGGCCTCGGTCAATAACAGATCGGCCAAGTGGTCGACGTCACGAATAACGGTGCCCAGGTAGCGGCCCCCCAACTTGCGGGACACATCGATAAACAGATAGAACGCCCCTTCTGGCGGGGCGCACCGAATGCCGTCGACATGCCCCAGGCAGGTGCAGGCCGCGAGCAATTGCTGGTCGAGGAAGGCATTGACCTGGCGGGTAAAGTGCGGCGCGTCCGCCATCAGGCTGCCGAGCGCGGCATATTGGGACAGACTGCTGGGGTTGGACGTCGTATGCCCTTGCAGGTTGTGCATGGCGGCGATGACTGGGGCGGGCGCACACGCATACCCTACCCGCCAGCCGGTGACCGCGTGGCTCTTGGAAAACGAATCGACCAGTACCGTCTGATGTTTGAGCGGCGCAAACAGCGACACGATGTTGTGATGTTCATGGGGCGCGCGCACCAGTTTGCGGTAACACTCGTCGAACACCACCCAAAGCCTGTGTGCGAAGGCGAGCCGGGCAATACCCAGCAGTTCTTCGCGCTGATAAACCGTGCCCGTCGGATTGTTCGGGGTGTTGATCACAATCATCCGGGTGCGCGAGGTCAGGGCCTTCTGGACCGCTGCGCAGGTGAGGCGATAGTCATCCGCAGCCGTGTCGACATAGACGGGAACGCCACCGGCCAGTTGGATCTGGGTGGGGAAGGTTTCCCAGTACGGCACCGCGACGATGACTTCATCCCCCGGATTGAGCAGCACCATCGCGGCGTTGTACAGCGCCTGCTTGGCACCAGCGGTCACCGCTATTTCATCGGCGGCGTAATTCACCCCGCAGCGCTGAGTGACCTGCTGCGCCAGCGCGTGGCGAAGCTGGGGCAGGCCGATGGGCGGCGTATAGCGGTTGCGGGCAGTGGCGAGCGCATCGGCCGCGGCGGCTTTCATGATCGGGCAGGCATCGAAGGACAATTCGCCCGCGGCAAAGTTGACCACGTTGATGCCGGCTTCTTTCAAGGCATTGGCTTTACTGCGCATGCTGGATGTGCCGGGTGCGCTAAGACGTTGCGCACGCTGGGACAACGGCAATGACACGGCAGACGGTTCACTGTTATTCATTCTTATACCTGCCAGAACACGTTGGAACGTTCGTTCGCCCTACCGGGCTTGGGCCTCCAGCCCTTGCTGAACCCGCCAGGACAGCGGCAAGGTCAGCAACAGGGTGGCGGCCAGCAACAGGACGGCCATGGGCACACCGGTGGCATCCCCAAGGCTGCCGAACAGCACCGGCGCCAAGGCGCCGCCACCGATGGTGCCGGTGTAGAACACGGCGAACGCCTGGTCGCGCCTGCCCGGCCCTGCCAGGTCCGGGACTGCGCCGTACAGCACCGACGACGTGCCGTTCAGCGCCAGCCCCAGCAGCGGCAACATCACCATCAAGCCGGCGTAGGGCAAGTACACCGCCATGACGATCAACACGGCCGTGGTGAACTCCGTGGCCCATACCGTTTTCATCATGCCGATGCGCGCACCGAGGTAACCGCACAACAATTTGCCAAAGGCGCCCCCGACGAACAGCATCGTCAGCGCCAGGCCGATGCCCGCAGGCCCGGCGCCCTTGGCCTTGAGCAAAAACGGCAGGAAGGTGAGGAAACCCATGCGCACGGCGCTGTCCAGCGTGCCGGTCACGATCAGCGCACGCAGGCCGCTCGCGGAGCCGGCGCCTCCGCCCGTACGGGTGGCTTTCAGCGGCGCCGCCGTCGCCTCGGTGCGTGCCGGGATCAGCCACCACAACAGGCCTGCCGCCAGCAGCCCGAGTACACCCAGCAGGGTGACACTGGCGCGCCAACTGATGACCGCCAGCAACAGGCCGATCAGCCCCGGGATCAGGGTCTTGCCGATATCGCCGCTGAAGTTGTACTGCGACAGCGCTTGTTTGACGCCCCCGCCGGCCTCGTGCGTATCGGTGATCAACGACGAGGCCAGCGGGTGCTGCGTACTCGCGCCGAGCCCGCCCAGCAGCAGCGCCAACAACAACACGCCCAGCCCGCCAGCCTGGCCGGCCAGCAGGTAGGCCAGGCCCGCCAACGCCGTGCCACCTACCAGCAAGCGTTCACGCCCCCAGCGCGCGGCAGCCCGGCTGGCCAGTAACTGAAAACCGGCCATCATGCCCGCGTAAGCACCACGCAACAGGCCGATCTGGGCGTAGCTGAGGCCGAACTGCGCTTGCCAGATCGGCAACAGCACATAAATCACATCGGTCAGCCCGTCGTGCACGGCATGCGCGCCGCAGCCGGCCACCAGAGCGCGGCGACGCACGCTGACCGGGTCAGGCGGCGACAACGATGGCGCTGCGGTCTGCTTCAGGGTGTTCATCTGGGTCAGAGGCTCTCAGGCAAAAAGGCCGGGTTAACCCAGCAACTGCGCACAGTCGCTCATCACACTGGCTTTACGCTGCAGGTATTGGGCAAAAATGTCGCGTGCCGTGGCGGGGTCCACTTCAATCTGCATGGCAGTGGTGAACTCATTCACCGCCGCCACCGCATGGGCGAAATGGTTGCTCTCGGTACCGCCGGTGTGCACCGTGACCCAGGCCACCGTCGCACGGGATTTCTCCGGCGGCACGCCCATGTCCCGCACGAACCACTGCGAGTACAACGGGTGGATGAACTCCACTTCGCCGTGGGTGTACACCTCGTGGATCAACGTGGTCAGTAACCCCTGCAACAGGTCGCGATCTCGCAGGCGGCGGGTGTCGGTCCAGTCCTTGAACGCCTGTGCCGAGGGCAGGCAATTGTCCTTCAATATCCACTGGTCATCGCCGCACAGCGCGGTGGCCATGGTGTAGAACAGGTCTGCGTGCAAGGTGTTGCCCAACGCGCCCAGATCTTCATCGGTGATGCGTTGCAGGCTGCCGCAGGCGCGGTACAACTGCGCCGCGGCGGCGGAGCCTTCATCGGAGCGCGCCAGCAAGGTAATGCGGTTGGCCAGGCCGGACACACTGGCTGCCGAATTATTGGTCTTGGACCAACTGGCGAAGAACTTGCGCAGTACCGCCGGCGAATGCCGACGCGAGGTGAGTCGCGCAAAAGCGTCTTCGATATCCACCAGCGCGTCTTCCTGAGCCCAGAAGGCTTCGAATAGCGCGTGGCGCAAGGCACCGGCCGGCATGTCGTTCAATACCGGTTCGATGAGCTTCAACAACTGGCTGCGCTTGATCACGGTGTTAGTCATGTTCACCTCTCATAGTCCTTTATTGGATGAAAAATCAGGCTGGTTTGCCCCGCTGTCCGGCGATCAGGGCCTGGGGCTTTACCGGTTTCCAGCCCAGCAGGGCAATCGCCAGCGACAACAGCTGAAAACCTGCGACCAACGCCACGCAGCCCGGCCAGCCCCATTGATTCCAGAGCATGGCCGGGGCCACGGCGCCGGCGCTGCCGCCCAGGTAATAGCCGGTCAGGTACAGCCCCACGGCGCCGGACTTGTCCGGGCCTGCCGTGGTGGCGATATACGCATTGGCGGATGCCTGTGCCAGGAATACGCCGGTCGAACTCAGGGCCAGCCCCAACACGATCAGCCACAGGGACGGCAACAATGTCAGCGCCGAGCCACAGATGCCGAGCGCAACAGCGCCGGTCAGTAACTGCGATTGTGGTCGCGATTTGCTCAAGCGCCCCGCAACAGGAATGACCACCAGCGCCAGCAGGAACACCGCATACAAAGTGCCCAAGGCGGCGGCGCCCAGGTTGAACGGGGCCTGGCTGAGATACAGCCCGGCATAGGTAAAGGTTGCGACTTGGGAGAACAGCACGCAGAAACCGACGCCATAGGCCGCCAGCAAGGGTTTGCGCAGGAGCCGGCGCACCCCGTGCATGCCCACGGCCGCAACGCCGGGCCGCGCCACCGGATTGGCCGGCAAAAGCCACACAATCAGCAGGCCGACCAGCAGGCTGATCACCGCCAACAGTTCGAAGGCTTCGCGCCAGCCCACATATTGGGTCATGACCCCCGAGACAAAGCGCCCGGCAAACCCACCGAGCACCGTCCCCGCGACGTACAAACTGGTGATCTCGGTGACCGTGGCCGCACGCCAGCGATCACCGATATAAGCCACGCTGGTGGCGAACACCACTGGGATCAACATCCCTTCGACAAAACGCCACACCAGCAGCTCGGCAAAACTGTCCACATAGGCCGTCAGCAGCGTCGGTAGCGCCAGCAGCAATGCGGCCACGGCAATCACCGTGCGCTGCTCGAAACGGCCGGTCAGGCGCCCGACAAACGGCGCGGTCACCGCCACCGCCAGCGTGGTCACCGTAATGCTCCACCCTGCCTGCCGGGCACTCACCTGGAAGCTTTCGGCAAACACAGGCAGGATGCTCTGTGTCGCATAGAGATTCAGAAACGCCGCACAGCCACACAGGAACACGGCGAAGCGGGCGTGATGCATGCGCGGGTTCATGTGGCCTCTCGTCTTATAGTCGAGGATGTTTATAGAATACCCAGCGCAGCGAACACCAATACCGAATTCGGACCGATCAATACCCAGGAAACAGAATGCTTGATCTACGCAAGTTACGGTACTTCCTGACGGTCGCCGAAGAGCTGCACTTCGGCCGCGCAGCCCAGCGCCTGCACCTTGCCCAGCCGCCCCTGACGCGGCAGATTTCGGCCCTGGAAACCGAGCTTGGCTTTCGCCTGTTCGACCGCACCAGTCGCACGGTCACACTGACCGCCCAAGGCCAGCACTTTTTGCCGTATGCCCGCGCAGCGCTGGAGCACGCCAGGCTTGCACAAGACATCGCCGCCAAACTGGCTGCCGGCTCGACCGGCCAACTGGTCGTAGGCTATGCCAGCTCGATCGCGTTGTCGGAACTCTTCAGCCAAACCCTGCAAGCCTTCGCCCAGCGTTTTCCCGATGTGCAACTGACCCTGGTGGAGAGCGCTTCCGGCAGCCTGCACACGCACGTGCTGGACGGGCGCATCGACGTCGGCATGAGCCGCCTGCTGCCTGAGGCCGGGCAAACCGGCGTCGAGGCTTTGTCGTTGGGGCAAGAACCGCTGGTGGCAGCTCTTTGCAGCGACAACCCGCTGGCGGAGCAGAGCGAAGTCACCCTCGCCCAGCTCAGTGAGTACCCGTTGATACTGTTCCCCAGCGATTACGGTTCGGGCCTCAACGGCTCCATCGAGCACCTGTATCAACGCCGTGGCCTGGCGCTGCGCCCGGGCCCTGCGGGGCGCCAGATCACCTCGATCATCGCCCTGGTGGCGGCAGGCCAAGGTGTCTCGCTCGTGCCCCAGTGCACCCGCACACTGGCCAGGAAAGGCGTGGTCTACCGCCCCTTGGCAGACCCCGAAGCCTGGGTACACCTGCTGATACTCACACGCTTACAGTCACGCTCATTGTTGGTCGAGGCGTTTATGGGGGTGGTCGAAGAATTGCTGCGCAGCCGCCCGGCCCTGGCGCCCACGACGCTTCCGGCATAACGCAGGCAAAAAAATACCCCTGCGTGAGGGGTATTTTTTCAACGGGCTGTTGCGGCTATTGCAGCATCAGGCCAGTTTTTTGTGGCGTACGCGGTGCGGCTGGGCAGCGGCCTCACCCAAGCGCTTTTTACGGTCGGCTTCGTACTCGGTGTAGTTACCTTCGAAGAACACCGCCTGGGAGTCATCTTCGTACGCCAGGATGTGGGTCGCGACGCGGTCAAGGAACCACCGATCGTGAGAGATCACAATGGCGGCGCCCGGGAAGTCCAGCAGGGCTTCTTCCAGGGAACGCAGGGTTTCAACGTCGAGGTCGTTGGACGGTTCGTCGAGCAGCAGGACGTTGCCGCCCTCTTTCAGGGTCAGGGCCAGGTGCAAGCGACCGCGCTCACCACCGGACAGGTCCTTGACGAACTTCTGCTGGTCGCCGCCCTTGAAGTTGAAACGGCCGACGTAGGTGCGCGACGGGATTTCATAGTTGCCGATACGGATCTGGTCGGAACCGTCGGAGATCTGCTGGAACACAGTCTTGCTGCCGTCGAGGTCGTCGCGGCTCTGGTCCACACAGGCCAACTGCACGGTGTCACCGATCTCGATGCTGCCGGAGTCCGGGGTTTCCTTGCCCATCAGCATGCGGAACAGTGTGGATTTACCCGCACCGTTACCGCCGATAACGCCGACGATCGCGCCTTTTGGCATGGCGAACGACAGGTTGTCGATCAGCACGCGGTCGCCATAGCCTTTGGTCACGTTCTTGAACTCAATGACCTTGTCACCCAGGCGCGGACCAGCCGGGATGTAGATCTCGTTGGTTTCGCTGCGCTTCTGGAATTCCTGCGACTGCATTTCTTCAAAGCGTTGCAGACGGGCCTTGGATTTGGACTGGCGGGCCTTGGCGCCTTTGCGCACCCATTCCAGTTCTTCCTTCATGGCTTTTTCGTGGGCCGATTGCTGCTTGGATTCGGCGGCCAGACGGTCGGACTTGGCTTCCAGCCAACCGGAGTAGTTGCCCTCGTAAGGGATACCGGCGCCGCGGTCGAGCTCCAGGATCCAGCCGGCGACGTTGTCCAGGAAGTAACGGTCGTGCGTGATCGCAACCACGGTGCCCGGGAAATCGTGGAGGAAGTGCTCCAACCAGGCGACGGAATCGGCGTCCAGGTGGTTGGTCGGTTCGTCGAGCAGCAGCATGTCAGGGGCCGACAGCAGCAGGCGGCACAGGGCCACACGACGCTTCTCACCACCGGACAGGTGTTCGACCTTGGCGTCCCAGGCTGGCAGGCGCAGCGCATCGGCGGCGACTTCCAGTTGGCGCTCCAGGTTGTGGCCATCGCCCGCCTGCAGGATCGCTTCGAGCTTGGCCTGTTCGGCGGCCAGCTTGTCGAAGTCGGCGTCCGGTTCGGCGTAGGCGGCGTACACCTCATCGAGGCGGGCCTGGGCGTCCTTGATCACGCTGACGGCTTCTTCGACCACTTCACGCACGGTCTTGGTCGGGTCCAGGATCGGCTCTTGCGGCAGGTAGCCGATGTTCAGGTCCGGCATCGGACGGGCTTCGCCTTCGAACTCGGTGTCAACGCCCGCCATGATTTTCAGCAGGGTGGACTTACCCGAACCGTTGAGGCCGAGCACGCCGATCTTGGCGCCTGGAAAGAAGGACAGCGAAATGTTTTTCAGGATTTCCCGCTTCGGCGGAACAACTTTTCCCAGCCGATGCATGGTGAAGACGTATTGAGCCATGGTGAACCTAGCGTCAGTGACTGATGAATTAAGCGGACGAAGCCCGTGCCAGGCCATGCGCCGCGCGGGCCTTTGACTATCATCAATGCCAGCGAGCAAAAAAAGCCTGAATGTCTGGGGCTGGAACGCCCCCGCGTAACCGGCAAAGCTACCTGAATGCGCTGGGGCAGTCCAGCCAGGCAGGACTGGCACTTTGCCACAACTCAAGGCATGCTAGCCGCCCTTCGGGCGTCCGGCTTATAGTGCACGTCGCGCGCCAGTCCAGCCAAACCGCAGGATCACAGTTTGTCCAACGTCACGCCGCCCACGCCCTTGCGCGCCGCTCATATTGCGCCGGGAGCGCCCCTGCACGGCACCTTGAAAGGCGCGTTGGCGACGCTTGTCCTGCTGTTGCTCGCCTTGTTGTTCTGGCAACTGCTGGACCAATTGCAGCAAAACCAGAAAAACCAACAGCAATACACCATCGACTACAGTGCCGACCTGGCCGAGCAGATCAGCCAGAGCATGGCCCTGAGCGCGCAGATCGCCCTGAACCTGTTGCCGATTGTCGAGCCGCCGCGCAACCCCGAACAGCAGCAGGCCCTGATGCGCACGTTGCAGCGCTCACTGCCGGACCTGCGCAGCTTCGCCCTGCTCGCCCCCAGCGGCGCACTGATCAGCGACACTGCCGAAGGCAGCCAAGACAGTGCCCTGCTCGAAGACCTGGTCAAGCGCAGTCACGCCCAGTCCTACTACCTGAGCAACGACAATGACGGCACGGTCATCTATCTGTTGCTGCACCAACCCAGCGGTGGCTCCAAGGTGTACTGGGCCTTGCGCCTGGCGCCCAATTATCTGGCCAACCTCACGCGCCAGGATGTCCAGGGTCAACGCCCGATGTGGGCGATCGAGAACAGCCTGAACCATCGTGTGGTCAGCCGTGACAGCGGCATGCCGGCGCAGTGGTCCGGCGCCCTGACGCCGGAAGAATTGAACCGCAGCGTGCTGGTCACGCCCTTGAGCAAAAGCGATTGGCAACTGCGCGGCATGTTTGACCGCAGTGCGGTGCTGGAACAACTGCTGCCGGCCTTTATCGGCAAGTGCCTGCTCGGCCTGGCGTTTTCGCTGATCCCGGTGATCGTGCTGCTCAACATGCGCCGTCGCCAACGCCAGGTGAACGAAGGCCGGCGACGCTACCAGGACATCTTCGAAGGCACCGGCGTCGCGTTGTGCGTGTTGGACCTGTCGGGGCTGAAGGCGTTTTGCAACAAGACCCAGGTGCAAAGCCGTGAGCAGTTGCACGCCTGGTTGCAGGCCAACCCCGCCGAGCGCAAGCAACTGCTCAAGGAGTTGCGCGTCACCGAGGTCAACCAGATGGCCGTGCGCCTGCTCAACGTCGCGTCTTGCGAGCAGGCGTGGGAGCGCCTGATCGATGATTGCCCGAGCAATGCCACGTCCATCGGCTACCAAGTGCTGGAAGCGGTACTGACCCGGCAAAAACAGCTGGAGCTGGAAATCCAGCTCAACGACGTGGCCGGCAACGAACAGTACCTGTGGCTGGTGATGCGTTTGCCGGAGCAGCAGGATGACGTCAAGGCCGTGATTCTCAGCATCAGCGACATCACCAGCCGCAAGCTGATCGAGTTGTCGCTGGTGGAGCGTGAAAGCTTCTGGTCGGATGTGGTGCGCACCGTGCCCGATCACCTGTATGTGCAGGACGTGATCAGCCAGCGCATGATTTTCAGCAACCATCATCTGGGTCACACCCTGGGCTACAACAAAGCCGAACTGCAGCAAATGGGTGAGTACTTCTGGGAAATCCTGCTAAACCCCGAAGACGCCGAGCACTACCATGACGCGCGCGAACAGCAACGCCAGGTCGGCTATACGACCCAACTGCACTGCCAACTGCGCTTTCGCCACCGCAATAACCAGTGGCGCCGCTTCGATATCCGCGAACAGGCGCTGGCCCGCGATACCTCTACGGTGGTCACCCGGATCATCGGCGTGGCCAAGGACATTACCGACCAGATCGAGGCCAGTGAATCACTACGCGACAGTGAACAGCGCTACCGGATGCTGGCCGAAAGCATCAGCGACGTGATCTGCTCCACCGACAGCCAACTGGCCCTCAACTACATCAGCCCCTCGGTCAACACCGTCCTGGGCTATGACGTGGACTGGGTGTTCAAGAACGGCTGGCAGTCGATCGTTGCCAACCCTCAGCAGTTGACCGGCATTTACAGCCTGATGGAACAGGTCAGCCGCGCCCTCGGCAACCCCGACGCCTTGAAGACCTTGCGCGATGAAGTCCAGACCCAACTGTTTCTGTTCGACTGCCTGCGCGCCGACGGGCGCAAAGTGCCGATCGAACTGCGCCTGGTGCTGGTGTGGGATGAACATGGCGCGTTTGAAGGCATCCTCGGCGTGGGCCGCGATATCAGCCAGCAACGACGCGCCGAAAAAGACCTGCGCATGGCAGCCACGGTGTTCGAACATTCCACTTCGGCGATCCTGATCACCGACCCAGCCGGTTATATCGTGCAGGCCAACGAGGCGTTCAGCCGGGTCAGCGGCTATGCGGTGAGCGATGTGCTCGACCAGTTGCCCAATATGCTCACCGTCGATGAGCAGCAGGAAGCCCATCTGCGTTATGTGCTCAAGCAATTGCACCAGCACAGCACCTGGGAAGGCGAGGTGTGGCTCAAGCGTCTCAATGGCGAGCATTACCCGGCCTGGGTCGGCATTACCGCGGTGTTCGACGACGAAGGCGACCTGGCCAGCTACGTGTGTTTCTTCAGCGATATCAGCGAGCGCAAGGCCAGTGAGCAGCGCATCCACCGCCTGGCCTACTACGACGCCCTGACCCACCTGCCCAACCGCACCCTGTTCCAGGACCGCCTGCACACCGCGTTGCAGTCCGCCGAACGGCAGAAGTCGTGGGTGGTGCTGATGTTCCTCGACCTTGACCGCTTCAAGCCGATCAACGACTCCCTCGGCCACGCGGCCGGCGACCGGATGCTCAAGGAAATGGCCACGCGCCTGCTCGGTTGTGTGGCCGAGGACGACACCGTGGCGCGCATGGGCGGCGACGAATTCACCTTGCTCCTGCAACCACGGGTCAGCCGCGATATGGCGCTGAACCGTGCGATCCATGTGGCCGAGCAGATCCTCGCCAGCCTGGTCAAACCTTTTGTGCTGGAGGGCCGCGAATTCTTCGTGACCGCCAGTATCGGCATCGCCCTCAGCCCGCAAGACGGCAACGAGCTGAGCCAATTGATGAAAAACGCCGACACGGCGATGTATCACGCTAAAGAGCGCGGCAAGAACAACTTCCAGTTCTACCAGGCCGACATGAACGCCAGCGCCCTGGAGCGCCTGGAACTGGAAAGCGACCTGCGCCACGCCTTGGACCAGAACGAATTCGTGCTCTATTACCAGCCGCAATTCAGCGGCGACGGCAAACGCCTGACCGGCGCCGAAGCCCTGCTGCGCTGGCGCCACCCGCGCCGTGGCCTGGTACCGCCCGGGGACTTTATCCCGGTACTGGAAGAGCTCGGGCTGGTGGTGGATGTGGGCGACTGGGTGATCGGCGAAGCCTGCCGCCAGCTCAAGACCTGGCACCAGAACAAAGTGCGCGTGCCGAAAGTATCAGTGAACATCTCGGCGCGGCAGTTCTCCGACGGCCAGTTGGGCACGCGCATCGCCACCATCCTCAAGGACACCGGCCTGCCGCCGGCGTGCCTGGAGCTGGAACTGACCGAAAGTATCCTGATGCGTGAAGTCAACGAAGCCCTGCAGATCCTCGCCAGCCTGAAAAACCTGGGCCTGAGCATCGCGGTGGATGACTTTGGCACCGGCTATTCGTCGCTCAACTACCTCAAGCAATTCCCCATCGATGTGCTGAAGATCGACCGCACCTTCGTCGATGGCCTGCCCTCCGGTGAGCAGGACGCGCAGATCGCCCGGGCGATTATTGCCATGGCCCACAGCCTGAACCTGGCAGTGATCGCCGAAGGCGTGGAAACCCATGAGCAATTGGACTTCCTGCGTGAACATGGCTGTGATGAGGTGCAGGGTTACCTGTTCGGGCGGCCGATGCCGGCGAATCGGTTTGAGGTGCAGTTCAGTAATGATGCGCTGTTCATGTTTGACTGAAGTCCCTGATCGTTCCCACGCTCCGCGTGGGAACGCAATTCTGGACGCTCTGCGTCCGCTTTTAAATGTGACGCAGAGCGTCACGGGATGCATTCCCACGCAGAGCGTGGGAACGATCATCCGCAGATGAACCCCACTTGTCCGCGACATGATGTCCTTTCATATGCCATCTAAAACCCATTGAGTTAGAATGCCCTCCTTTTCTGCCCCCGATCCTTGAGGACCGCCATGTTCAGCCGTGATTTGACTATTGCCAAGTACGACGCCGATCTCTTCGCCGCCATGGAGCAAGAAGCCGTGCGCCAGGAAGAGCACATTGAGCTGATCGCTTCGGAAAACTACACCAGCCCTGCGGTGATGGAGGCTCAAGGTTCGGTTCTGACCAACAAGTACGCCGAAGGCTACCCAGGCAAGCGCTACTACGGTGGTTGCGAGTACGTCGACGTGGTTGAGCAGTTGGCCATCGACCGTGCAAAAGAGCTGTTCGGCGCCGATTACGCCAACGTCCAGCCACACGCCGGTTCCCAAGCCAACAGCGCCGTGTACCTGGCCCTGCTGCAAGGCGGCGACACCATCCTGGGCATGAGCCTGGCCCACGGCGGTCACCTGACCCACGGCGCCACGGTTTCGTCCTCCGGCAAGCTGTACAACGCCGTTCAGTACGGTATCGATGCCAACGGCCTGATCGACTACGATGAAGTCGAGCGCCTGGCCGTCGAGCACAAGCCAAAAATGATCGTGGCCGGTTTCTCTGCCTACTCGCAGATCCTGGACTTCCCACGTTTCCGTGAAATCGCCGACAAGGTCGGTGCCTACCTGTTCGTCGACATGGCCCACGTGGCCGGTCTGGTAGCTGCGGGCGTTTACCCCAACCCAGTGCCTTACGCTGACGTGGTCACCACCACTACCCACAAGACCCTGCGCGGTCCACGTGGCGGCCTGATCCTGGCACGCGCCAACGCCGAGATCGAGAAGAAGCTCAACTCCGCCGTTTTCCCGGGCGCCCAAGGCGGCCCGCTGGAGCACGTGATCGCGGCCAAGGCGATCTGCTTCAAGGAAGCACTGCAGCCTGAGTTCAAGACCTACCAGCAACAAGTGGTCAAGAACGCCAAGACCATGGCCAGCGTGTTCATCGAGCGCGGTTTTGACGTGGTGTCCGGCGGTACCGAAAACCACCTGTTCCTGCTGTCGCTGATCAAGCAGGACATTTCCGGTAAAGATGCTGACGCTGCCCTGGGCAAAGCTTTCATCACCGTGAACAAGAACTCCGTGCCGAACGACCCACGTTCGCCGTTCGTCACCTCCGGCCTGCGCTTCGGCACCCCGGCAGTGACCACCCGTGGCTTCAAGGAAGCCGAGTGCAAGGAACTGGCGGGCTGGATCTGCGACATCCTGGCCGACCTGAACAACGAAGCCGTGATCGACGCGGTACGTGAGAAGGTCAAGGCCATCTGCAAGAAGCTGCCGGTATACGGCGCTTGATGGCAGTTGCGTGAATAAGAAGCCCGGCTCATGAGCCGGGCTTTTTTATGCCGATTTCAATTTGAAACAGGGTCAAGTGTGGGAGCTGGCTTGCATGCGATGGCGGTGGGTCAGTCACTGATGGGCTGACTGAAAACCGCTATCGCAGGCAAGCCAGCTCCCACATTTGTTTGCATTACAAGCCTGGGTTTATTGGTAGACCCGCTCAAAGCCTTGGCGGATCTTGTCTTCGGGCAGCTCATCGGCAATAAACACGATCACACTCTCCCGCGCCTCGCCCTCGGCCCATTCGGTATCCCAGTCGAAGCCATACAGCTTCAGCACGCCCTGGAACACCATGCGTCGGTCTTCTCCGGCAATGTTCAATACGCCCTTGTAACGCAGCAGTTGCTTGCCATGGTCTTCCAGCAGTTCGTTCATGAACTCGCTGAGACGGTCGATATCCAGCGGCTGGTCGGTGCGCAGCACCAGGCTGGAAATACGGTCGACCGAAGGCGCTGCACTGACCGGGCGCAGGCTCATGCCGGCATTGAGGTTGAAGCCGCGCACATCCAGCAATTCGGCCAGGTCAATCTTGCCGTGATCCACCACACGAATTGGAGCACGGCGGTTGATGCGGGTGAGGCGCTGGCTGAGGGCGTCGAAGCTGGCGTCGTCTACCAGGTCGCGTTTGCTCACCAACAGGCGGTCGGCAAAGCCGATCTGGGCCTGGGCGATGGTCTGGGTCAGATGATGCTCGGCGTGGGCCGCATCCACCAGGGTGATGATGCCGTCGAGGATATAGCGTTCGCGCAGCTCTTCGTCGATGAAGAAGGTCTGGGCCACCGGCGCAGGGTCGGCCAGGCCGGTGCATTCGATCACCAGCCTGTCGAAGGCGATCTCGCCGCTGTCCAGGCGTTCCAGCAACAGGTACAGGGCTTTGGTCAGGTCGGTGTGGATGGTGCAGCACACGCAGCCGTTGGACAGGGTCATCACTTGCACCGGCTCGTCGCCCAAGAGCTGGGTGTCGATACCGGCGTCACTGAATTCGTTTTCGATCACAGCGATTTTCAAGCCGTGCTCGGCTTTGAGCAGGTGGCGCAGCAAGGTGGTCTTGCCGGCACCGAGGAAGCCGCTGAGGATGGTGACGGGGATGGGAGAGGACAAAGAGATTCTCCTGAAATATGAGGGCGCAAAAACAACTGTAGGAGCGAGCTTGCTCGCGAAGAACGTCAACGATAACGCGTGCTGTCTGGCTGCACGTGGTGTCCTTGCGTTTTTCGCGAGCAAGCTCGCTCCTACAGGTACAGCCGTTTTACCAACTTAGCAGCACTTGGGCCCACCCTTGCCGCCGTAACGGGCTTCCTGGCGCTCCCGGAAGAACGCCTTGTAGTCCATCACCGGCTTGTCCGGGTGTTTGGTTTGCATATGCTCGACGTAGGTGTCGTAGTCGGGCATGCCGACCATCAGGCGGGCGGCCTGACCGAGGTATTTACCGAGGCGACTGAGGTCATTGAACATGTCTGCAATCCTCGTTATGCGTCCGGTACAGCCTGGAACGGGGCTTCTTTATCCGTACGCTCTTTGTTGCCCCAGGCGGCGACGCCGACTTTGAGCGCATAGAACAGGATGCTGAACACCACGAACAGGAACAGCGCCGTCAGCGTTGCGTTGGTGTAGGCGTTCCAGATCACGTGTTGCATCTGGTCGATGCTCTTGGCCGGGGCGAGGATCTGGCCGTTAGCCAGGGCATCGCTGTATTTCTTGGCCAGCGACAGGAAGCCGATCGCCGGGTTGGCGTCGAACAGCTTGATGAAGCCTGCGGTGGTGGTGCAGATCAACAGCCACACCGCTGGCAACATGGTCACCCAGATGTAGCGCTGACGCTTCATTTTGATCAGCACAACGGTCGCCAGCATCAGCGCGATACCGGCCAGCATCTGGTTGGAGATACCGAACAGCGGCCACAAGGTATTGATGCCACCCAGCGGGTCGATCACGCCCTGGTACAGCAAGTAACCCCACATCGCCACGCAGCCTGCGGTAGCAATCAGGTTGGCAGTCCACGACTCGGTGCGTTTGAGCGCAGGCACGAAGGAACCGAGCAGGTCTTGCAGCATGAAACGACCGGCGCGGGTACCGGCATCCACTGCCGTAAGGATGAACAGCGCTTCGAACAGGATCGCAAAGTGGTACCAGAACGCCATGGTATTTTCACCTGGCAGCACACTGTGCAGGATCTGCGCGATGCCCACCGCCAACGTCGGCGCACCGCCGGCACGGGCCAGGATGGTGGTTTCGCCGATATCGTGGGCAACGGCCGACAACGCCTCAGGGGTAATTGCAAAGCCCCAGCTGCTGACGGTTTGCGCCACGGTGACCACGTCGGTACCGACAATGGCAGCCGGGCTGTTCATGGCGAAGTACACGCCAGGCTCGATCACCGAAGCGGCAACCATCGCCATGATGGCCACGAACGACTCCATCAGCATGCCGCCGTAACCGATGTAACGGGCGTGGCTTTCACTGGCCAGCAGCTTGGGCGTGGTGCCCGAGGAGATCAGCGCATGGAAGCCCGAGACCGCGCCACAGGCAATGGTGATGAACAGGAACGGGAACAGGCCGCCCTTCCACACCGGGCCGGTGCCGTCGATGAACTGGGTGAGTGCCGGCATTTTCAGGTCAGGCATGGTGACCAGGATGCCAATCGCCAGGGCGATGATGGTGCCGATTTTCAGGAACGTCGACAGGTAGTCGCGGGGCGCCAGGATGAGCCACACCGGCAGCACAGCAGCCACGAAGCCGTAGCCGATCAGCATCCAGGTGATCTGGATACCGGTGAAGGTGAACGCCTTGGCCCACTCTGGATCAGCGGCAATCTGCCCGCCCAGCCAGATCGAACCCAGCAGCAACAGCACGCCGATGATCGAGATTTCCCCGATGCGGCCCGGGCGGATGTAGCGCATATAGATGCCCATGAACATCGCGATCGGGATGGTCGCCATCACCGTGAAAATGCCCCATGGGCTCTCGGCCAGGGCCTTGACCACGATCAGCGCCAGCACCGCGAGGATGATGATCATGATCAGGAAGCAGCCGAACAGCGCGATGGTCCCGGGAATGCGGCCCATCTCTTCGCGAACCATGTCCCCCAGGGAACGGCCATTGCGACGGGTGGACAGGAACAGGACCATGAAGTCTTGCACCGCACCGGCCAGCACCACCCCGGCAATCAGCCAGAGGGTACCGGGCAGATAGCCCATTTGCGCCGCCAGCACCGGGCCGACCAACGGGCCTGCACCGGCAATCGCCGCAAAGTGGTGACCGAAAAGAATGTGTTTGTTGGTTGGTACGTAGTCCAGACCATCGTTGTTGACCACCGCAGGGGTTGCCCGCCGTGGATCGAGTTGCATCACGTTGTTGGCGATGAACAGACTGTAGTAACGGTACGCAACCAGGTAGATAGCCACAGCAGCGACCACAATCCACAAGGCGTTGATCGCCTCGCCGCGGCGCAAGGCCACTACGCCCAGGGCGCACGCTCCTACAATTGCCAGCACCAGCCAGGGTAAGTGGCGTAGCAGGCTATTATTATTTTTCATTTTTATATTCCAGCCAGGGTGGACAGAAAGGACAGCCAGCCCGAGTTTAGCGCTACTGGCCTCAAAGACCAGCCCCCTACGTTGGTCTAGAGCCTTCAACCGCTAAAAAAAGCCGAAATAAACGCCCCTTGATGGCCCCGGGCTACACTCCTCCCATTCACAGAGGGCTTTACCATGACCGAGCATGCGTCCGAACGTCGCCGTTTTCGCCGGATCGCCTTTGATGCCACGGCCGAACTTCGGCAAAACGGCAGCGAATGGCCGGTAAAACTGGTGGATTTATCACTCAAGGGATTGCTGGTGGAACGGCCTGACAACTGGAAGGGAAATAAAGCGCTGCCCTTTGACGTCGACATACGCCTGGACCAGAAGACGCATATAAAGATGCAAGCGCGGCTGACCCATGAAGATCAGGGCCAATTGGGCTTTGTGTGCAAACACATTGATCTGGATTCGATCAGCCATTTGCGTAGGTTCGTTGAGTTGAACCTGGGTGATGAGCAAGAACTGGAGCGCGAGCTGGGCGCCCTGCTGGAGATCTGAAAACGCACATCAATCAAAATGTGGGAGCTGGCTTGCCAGCTCCCACAGGGGTTCAGCGGTGCTGCGGATTATTCGAACAGGGCATCCAACGCCTGCTCCAGCCGCGTCACAGCAATAATCTGCAACCCCGGCGGCGCCTCCTTCGGCGCATTGCCCTTGGGCACAATCGCCCGTTTGAAGCCATGCTTGGCCGCTTCCTTCAAGCGCTCCTGCCCACTCGGCACCGGGCGCACTTCGCCCGACAGACCCACCTCGCCAAACACCAACAAGTCATGGGGCAACGGCCGATTACGCAGGCTGGACATCACCGCCGCCATCAACGCCAGGTCGGACGCAGTCTCCAGCACCTTGACCCCGCCCACCACGTTAAGGAACACATCCTGATCGTGAGTCGGAATGCCACCATGCCGGTGCAGCACCGCCAGCAACATCGCCAGGCGGTTCTGGTCCAGGCCCAGTGTGACCCGCCGTGGGTTTGCCAAATGGCTGTCATCCACCAGCGCCTGGACTTCCACCAGCATCGGCCGGGTGCCTTCCCAGGTGGCCATCACCACACTGCCTGGGACTTCTTCCTGGGCGCGGGTGAGAAAAATCGCCGAGGGGTTCGAGACCTCTTTCAGCCCCCGGTCGGTCATGGCGAACACCCCAAGTTCGTTGACGGCGCCAAAACGGTTCTTCACCGCCCGAAGCAGGCGCAGGCGACCGTCGGACTCCCCTTCGAAATACAACACGGTGTCGACCATATGTTCCAACACCCGTGGCCCGGCCAGTGCGCCTTCCTTGGTCACGTGGCCGACCAGGAAGATCGCCGTGCCGCTCTGCTTGGCGTAACGCACCAACAGCGCCGCGCTTTCACGTACCTGGGACACGCCACCAGGGGCCGATTGCAGTTGTTCAGTGAAAATCGTCTGGATCGAGTCAATGACCATGACCTTGGGCTTTTCGATGCGCGCCGTGGCGATGATGCTTTCAATGCAGGTTTCGGTCATGACCCGCAGTTGGTCCTGGGGCAAGCCCAGGCGTCGGGCACGCATGGCCACTTGCTGCTGGGACTCTTCGCCGGTGACATACAGCGCTGGCATGCGGCTGGCGATGCTGCACAGGGTTTGCAGCAGGATCGTGGACTTGCCGATGCCCGGATCACCGCCAATCAATACCACTGAGCCATCCACCAGGCCACCGCCCAATACCCGGTCCAATTCGCCGGAGGCGGTAGAAAAGCGCGGGATCTCTTCGACGCTGACTTCGGCCAGGGTCTTGATCTGCGCCTGTTGCCCGGTCCAGCCGGCACGGCCGGTGGGGGCCGCGGCACCGCCACTCTCGATCATGGTTTCAGTCAGCGTGTTCCACGCGCCGCATTCGGAGCACTGGCCCGCCCATTTGGGAAAGGTCGCGCCGCACTCTGTGCAGCCGTACATGCGCTTGGCCTTTGCCATGTGAGAACCTCCAACCGAAAAACCGCGATGATAGCTCAGCGCGACGCTGGGGTCCGGATTTCGCCCTTGGCTAAACGTGAAGCACTGTTACCCACGGGGTCCTCGGCGTTCAGGTCTGCGCCTTTGGCTTGCAGCGCGCCCAACAATTCGACGCGCTTGAACAACCCGGCGTACATGGCGGCGGTCTGCCCTGCGCCGTTGCGCTGGTCAGGGTTGCAGTCGGTGGCCAACAGGCGCTGGGCGATTTTCAGCTCGCCTTTGAAGATGGCGCCCATCAACGCCGTGTTACCGCGTTTATCCTGGACGCAGGCGTCCGCGCCGGCATCGAGCAGACGCCCCACATACGGGCCCTGGCCGTGATAAGCAGCCAGGATCAACGCGGTGTAGCCCTTGTCATCCTGGGCGTTGAGGCCGTAGCCGGACTCTATGAAGGTGTTGAGCATGTCGAGGTCGCCACGACGGGCGGCGTCGAAATAGTAGCCCTGCAACTGCGCCTTGAGCGCCACCGGGTCGGGGGACTCGGCATGAACGGTAAAGGCCAGCATGGCCATCAGTAAGCCGATAGAGATACGCATAGGGTGTTCTCCTGCCAAAGGTCGACGCCCGTGAAGGCGCCGACCGCAACCAACGAATCAGTCAGTCAGTTTTTCCGCCAGCGCCTTCACGCGAGCCAGGTCGCCCTTGGCGACCTTGGCCACGCCGGTGCCGTATTCCGGATCCGCCTTGTAGAGGAACGACAGGATGATGTGCTTGCTCTCGTCATCGGTGGTGGCCAATGAGCCGCCGAAGTTGTTGATCAAGTCTTCGCGCTCTTTCTTGGTGTAGGAGCGGTACAGGTCACCGGCCTGCTTGAAGTTCTGCTCACGTTGAATCTTGGCCTGCTGGATGCTGCCCGACAGCGGCGACTGGCTGTAGCGTGCGGTTTGCGGCTCTTCCCGCGGCAACAGGCGACTTGGTTGGTAGTTGACGCCGGTGGTGGTCTTGCCGACGTTCATCGCGCCGTCCTGGTTGCCGTTGTTGACGGTGACCCGTGGAGCGTTGATCGGCAACTGCAGGGCGTTCGCGCCCAGGCGGTACATTTGCGTATCGGCGTAGGAGAACACGCGCCCCTGCAGCAGGCGGTCTTCCGACGGCTCGATACCCGGTACCAGGTTGGCCGGGGCCATCGCGACTTGCTCGGTTTCCTGGAACACATTGGCCGGGTTGCGGTTCAGCACCATTTGCCCGACTTTGCGCTCGGGCACATTCGGCCAGATCTTGGTGGCATCCAGTGGGTCGAAATCAAACTTGACCAGGTCTTCAGGCTTGAGCACCTGCACATACAGGTCCCACTTAGGGAAGTCGCCTTTGTTGATGTGCGTGACCAGATCATGGGTCATATGGCTGTAGTCACGCCCCTGCACCTCGGTAACTTGCTTGGGATCAAGGTTCTTGATGCCCTGCTGGCTCTTCCAGTGGAACTTGACGTAGTGCACTTCGCCTTTGGCGTTAATCAACTTGTAGGCATGTACGCCGTTGCCGTCCATTTCGCGGTAACTGGCAGGGGTGCCGGAGTCCGAGTACAACTCGGTCAGTGTACGAGTGGACTCTGGAACATGGGAGAAGAAGTCGAAACGGCGCGAGTCATCGTCCAGGTTAGTGCGTGGGTCCGGTTTAAAGGCATGGACCATGTCCGGGAACTTGATGGCATCCCGAATAAAGAACGTGGGGAAGTTGTTACCGACCAGGTCCCAGTTACCTTCGGCGGTATAGAACTTGGTGGCGAAGCCCCGTGGGTCACGCAGGGTTTCCGGGGAGTGGTTGCCATGCACCACGGCCGAGAAGCGTACGAACACTGGTGTGGTTTCACCGGCGGCGAACACTTTGGCCTTGGTCAGGTCGCTGAGGTTGTCGGTCACGGTGAAGGTGCCATGG